>JAUQXD010000876.1 GCA_030834835.1 Thermoflexales bacterium
AACTCGACGGGCGGGCTGAATTCGAGGCTGTGCAGGCGCACGCAGCCATCGTCATTGGGCACGTAGGCCAGCCAGATCGGCGCGTCGATGGTCATGCCGGTGACGAGGCCCAGTTGATGATCGACGTGCGCGCCCAGCGGGCAGATGCGATAGGGTGATCGCACGAGGCGCACTTGATTGGCGGCGTGGTCAAAATGGCGGCGATATTCGCCGATAAGACTTTCGGAAGTGTGAGGCATCATTGACTTTCACGACAGGGATTTGCGCCAGACCGGCGCAGACAGCAGCGCGATTATATCAGACCCGGAGCATCAAACGGGGGCAAACGGCGGTGCAGCAGATCCAGCAACTCGCGCAGCGCGCTCGTTGCGTGCTGGCGGGTGTCGGTGTCGAGCGGCAGCGCGTCGAATTCGGCCTGATCCAGCACACGATACGCGCCGTCGGGATCGATCCACACATCAAGTGCAAGGTCAACCTGTGCGATCTCGTCGGCGCTGAACACGGCCGGTTTCACGATGTTGCAGTACCAGCCTTTCAAGTGATCATCTTGAACCGAATGCACTTCGAAAATGTTGTACCAGCGGTCGGCAAAGAAGTGCTCTACAAATCGATCGTTGTGTTCGAACACTGCGTAGCCGTAATCGGTCGTCGGACGATTGAAGCGCGCTTCAAGCCGGATGGTGGTGGGCGTGCGTTCGAGAACGTGGCCGCCGTATGACCACATCAGTTCGTGATGGAGGTTGAGTTTGCGAATGGTGATGGGTGAGGACATGATGAGTAACGAGTGACTAGTGATGAGTGATGAGTAATGCGTAATCCGTACTGCGTAACCTACAGAATGAGCAAGGCGTCAGATTGCAGCGCCACGCGCACGCGCCGCCCGATCGCGCCCGGCGTCGATCGCGTTTCGATCTCGAAGACGAGGTCTACGTCGTTCACATGCACGACCACGCGTTGATAGCGTCCGCGAAACGCCACGTCGATTAGTTCGCCTTCCAGCACGTTAGCCTGCGGCGTTTCGGAAAACCACTCACCTTCGGCATCAAACGGATTGGGATCGAGCGCGGCGGCGTCGGGGCGAATCAACAGCGTGATGGCTTGCTGCGGCTTGAAGGTGCGATCGGTCGTGACGTGCAAATGCCCCAGCGGGGTGCGAATCACGGCGACATTGGCAGCCTGACTGATCACCGTGCCGTCGATCAGGTTAGGCAGACCGAGAAATCGAGCGACAAATTCTGAGGCGGGGCGCGCATAAACTTCAACCGGTGTGCCAATCTGTTCGATACGGCCCGCATTCATGATCACCACGCGATCGGCCACGGCAAAGGCTTCGGCCTGATCGTGTGTGACGTAGATCGCGGTGAGGCGCGCGCTCTTCAAGATGCGGCGGACTTCGATCATCAGTTCTTCGCGCAGTTGGCGATCGAGCGCGCCCAGCGGCTCGTCCAGCATCAAGAGTTTTGGTTGTGGGGCGAGGCTGCGCGCCAACGCCACGCGCTGTTTCTCGCCGCCGGAGAGTTGATGCACATCGCGCTGCTCGAAGCCGTTGAGACCCACCATCGCCAGTGCAGCCTGCGCTTGCTGCCGAATTTGATCGGGCGGCAAGTTTTGCATCCGCAGCCCGAAGATCACGTTATCCCACACGTTTTTGTGGGGAAACAGCGCGAAGTCCTGAAACATGAAACCGAAGCCGCGTTGATGCACGGGCACGTCGCGCACGTCGCGATCGTCGAAGATCACGTCGCCCACGTCGGCGATCTCCAACCCGGCGATGACGCGCAGCAGCGTCGTCTTGCCGCAGCCCGACGGACCGAGCAGGCAGACGATTTCGCCTTCGCGCACCTCAAAGGAGACATCATTAAGAACGGTTGTCGTGTCGAAAGACTTTTGAAGGTGGGTTACTTGCAGAAGAGGCAAACGCGTTGACATGCGGCTATTATATCTTAGAACGCACCCAACTCGTCGTCATGCCCGATGCCTTTATCGGGCATCCAGGGGCGCTCTCAACTTTGCTGGATTCCCGCCAGAAACGCGCGGGAATGACGTTGGACGCGAGTCACGTAAGATGAGTTAGAACTCGCCCACGTCGCCGAAGCGGAAGCGTTCGATGGCGATCAGGCTGAGCGACACGACGATCATCAGCAACGTGCTCATCGCCATCGCTTGCCCGTAGTTGGCTGAGCCGGGTTGACTGAGGTAGCGGAAGATGGCATAGGGCAGGGTGGGCGTATCGGCGCGGCTGATCATGGCCGTTGCGCCAAACTCGCCCATCGAGATGCTGAAGGCAAACGCCCCGCCGATGAGCAGGGCGCGCGCGATGATGGGCAGATCGACTTCGCGCCACACGCGCCACGGAGTCGCGCCCATCACGCTGGCGGCCTCGCGCAGATTCGAGCGGATGCTGCGTAGCGCGGGTGTAATCGTACGCACGACGAAGGGAAAGGCGACGAGTGAATGCGCCAGCGGCAGCAGTATCCAACTCGATCGCAGCTGCGGAAAGCCGATGAGAAAGCCAAAGCCCAACGTCACGGCTGATGCGCCGAGCGGCAGCAACCAGATGGGTTCGAGCAGTCGTGACAGGCGGCTGGTGCGCGACGACGAATAAGCGGCCAGCAGGCCAATGAGCAACGCGATCAGCATCGTCGCCAGGCCAAAGAACAGTGAGTTGCCCAGCGCCGTCGACGGCGGCACGAACAACACCGAGCCGCGCGGATTCGTCGTCAGGTTCACGTAGTTGCTCAAGGTAAAGCCTGCTTCATTGACCAGCGACTTAGCCGTCAGCGCGATCAGCGGCGCGAGCAGCACGAATAGAATGCCGAAAACGACCGACAAAACCAGCGTTTTTTCAGCGCGTGTGATCGGTCGGCGTTGCAGCGCGCGGCGCGGGCGCAGATCGAGCGGCACGCTGGCGCGGGCTTGCAGGCGCGTGTAGACGGCCATCAGCGCGAAGGTACAAGCCAGTTGTACGATGGCTAATGCTGTGGCTAAGGGCAAATCCAGCGCGATCTGGGTCTTGCGATAGATCGCCGTCTCGATGGTGTTGAACTGCGGCCCGCCCAGGATCAAGATCACGCCGAACGAGGTGAAGTCGAAAATGAACACCAGCAATGAAGCGGCCAGCACCGCCGGTTTCAACAACGGCAACGTGACTTCAAAGAAGGTGCGCCAACGATTCGCGCCCAGCACGCGTGCGGCATTTTCGATCTGCGGATCAAGATTCGACCAGAAGCCGCCGACGATTCTCAAGACGACGGTGAAATTGTAGAAGATGTGCGCCAGGAGGATGATGCCGATCGTGTTCAGAAGATCGATCGGGGCGTAATCGATCTTGAGGATGGTCTTGAGTAATTCATTGATCCAGCCGCGCGGGCCAATCAACGCGGAGAACGAGGCGGCCACGACCACCGTCGGCAGCACAAAGGGAATCGTCGTCAGCGCGAGGAGCAGCGTCTTGCCGCGAAAGGTAAAGCGCGCGAAGACGTAGGCGGCGGGCAGCGCGGCGAAGACGGTCAGCGCGGTTGAAACGGACGCTTGCCAGAGCGTAAACCACAGCGTATCAAGATAAAACGGGCTGCCAATAATCTTGCCAAACGCCGAAAGGTCGATCACGCCATCAGGCGCGAGGCCGCGCGCAAAGATAATCGCCAGCGGGTAGAAGAAGAAGATGGCGAGAAAGGCAAGAGGAAGGAGGACAGCAAGACGTTTCATCACTTCTGATTATAGCGTACCGCAAGGCCGTCGTGGTCGTGAACGCATGTGTACGTTGTTTGCTTGCAGGGGTTTGCCAGCAGGTAGTCTCTGGC
>JAUQXD010000086.1 GCA_030834835.1 Thermoflexales bacterium
GCTAGCCGCGCAAGTGCAACCACATCGGACGAGACAGTTGTCAACAACGTAAATAACACGTTGACGACCGCGATTAGTAGGGCAATCTGCCACAAGATTCGGTTTCGGCGCAACATTGACCAAGCTTCGCTGATCAACTGACTACGATTCATGATATTTCTCCGGATGAAATAGGCCCCGCCCGATTCGATGATTGATGCTCCCTCCATGTAATGTCGTTGCTTACTCTCATCCGATCGTCGCGGCGACCGGGTAAAGCACCTTCACTTGCCCTGCCACTGCCGATAAGCCAATGTCCATACACTGGAAGCAAAAGCAGCATACAGCGAGTTAACAACCAGACTGATAAGAATAAAAACGATGTTGACCGGACTGAACACCGGGGCCGGCCCTGTGGCCTCTGGCGCTTGCGAGAAACCGGTCGCCAGCCCTGACAACAGTGGCCCCACTATAAAGGCAAAGGCCAGACTCAGTGTCAGTACCAGGCCCACCAACATGATGCTGATCGATAGGTACTCACGCGCATGGCTCAGCAACAGTTGCCAGCCCGATTTGAGCGCCGTGACGATCGTCGCACCCTCCAGCACCAGCGTCCGTTCAGCGCCGATACCGATCAGGTTGGTGACGGCGTTGATCGCAACCACGAGGCCGGCCGCGCCGAGCATCGCGCCCATGAGGCTCAACACATCCGTGGCCTGAAAACTACCCGGCTGTCCCAAACCGCTCGAGAAAATTGTATAGATCGAGCCGGACAACACAAAAATTGCGAACCACACCGGCAGGAACAAGATCACGTTCAAGGCCAGCAGCGGCAACAGGCGGCGCAGACCGGCCTGTACACCTTCGATAAGCGTAATCGGCTGCCCATCGGCGATCAGGTTGACCAGGTTGATCAGCGCGCCCGTCATGAAGGCCGCGAACACGAACGCCACGACTGATCTGAGGATCACAGCTTCCGGCGGCGCGAGGATAACGAGCCAGCTCACGACCGCGTCAATCGCGAGCGTGATCAACGTCACCGACCACAACGTCGGATTACGCTTCAAAATCGCCCACGCTTCACGCAATAACTGCATACGGTTCATTGAGATTCCTTCGCGTGATGTTTGATCACGCAGATTTATTCCCACTCAATCGTCGCGGGCGGCTTGGACGAAATGTCGTACACCACGCGATTGACGTCTGCCACTTCATTCACGATGCGGCTGCTGATCTTTGCCAGCACATCATACGGCAGGCGCGCCCAATCGGCCGTCATGAAATCTTCCGTTGTCACGGCGCGCACGGCGACGACGTTGCCATAGGTGCGGCCGTCGCCCATCACGCCCACACTGCGGATCGGCGTGAGCACGGCAAACGATTGACCGATCGCACGACTCAGCCCGGCCCGATCGATCTCCTCGCGCACGATGGCGTCCGCCAGTCGCAGCGTTTGCAGCCGCTCCCACGTGATGTCGCCGATGATGCGTACGGCCAACCCCGGCCCTGGGAACGGCTGCCGCCACACGATCGCATCCGGCAACCCCAGCGCTGTGCCAATCGTGCGCGCTTCGTCTTTGAACAGGAAGCGCAGCGGCTCGATCAATTCGAATTGCATGTCTTTGGGCAGGCCGCCGACGTTGTGATGCGTCTTGATCTTCGCCGCCGCCTGCCGCTCCGGCCCGCGCGATTCGATCACATCGGGATACAGTGTGCCCTGCGCCAGAAACTTCGGCGCGATGCCGCTGAGCTTAATCGCGTTCGCCTCGCGCTCGAACAGTCGGATGAACTTCTCGCCGATGATCTTGCGCTTCTCTTCGGGATCGATTACGCCGTCAAGTGCGGACAAATATTCTTCGACCGCATTCACCGCTACCAGTCGAATGCCCAGATGTTGTTGAAAAGTCTCGACGACTTGCTCCGGCTCGTCCTTACGCAGCATGCCCGTGTCGATGAAGATGCAGGTCAGTTGATCGCCAATGGCGCGATGAATCAGTGCCGCCGCCACCGATGAATCCACGCCGCCCGACAGGCCGCAGATCACCTGATCGCCACCGACGCGCGCGCGAATCTGCGCAATCGATTCTTCGATGAATGAGTCGGGCGTCCATGAGGGATCGCATTTCGCCACTTCGAACAGGAAGTTGCGAATGATCGTCGTGCCCTGCGGCGTGTGCTTCACTTCCGGGTGAAATTGGATGCCGTACAACTGGCGCTCGGGATCGGCCATTGCCGCGATCGGGGAGTTGGTCGATCGAGCGATGACGTGCCAGCCCGGCGGCGGCGCGTCGAGTCGATCACCGTGGGACATCCACACTTGGAGGTTGGAGGTTAGAAGTTGGAGGTTGGAGAACAACGCGGCACCAGCATCGCTGATTTCCAGATTGGCGGGGCCGTACTCGCGATGCTGCGAGGGCGCGACTTTGCCGCCGAGGTTGTACGCGAGCAATTGCATGCCGTAGCAGATGCCCAACACAGGCACGCGCGCATCAAGCACGTATTTGGGCAGCGTCGGCGCGCCGTCGTCGTAGACGCTGTTTGGCCCGCCCGATAAGATGTAGGCTTTGGGCGCAAGCGCCAGCACTTTTTCAACGGGCGCGTCCCACGGAAAAATCTCGCAGTACACATTGGCCTCGCGCACGCGCCGCGCGATGAGTTGGGTATACTGCGAACCGAAGTCGAGGATGGCAATTGCTTCACGCATAGTTTTAGCTCATCGTTACAAAATGATCCACGAATCAACACGAATCAACGCGAATAAGGACTTGAGGATCAGCCGACTTGAGCGGGATTATCGTCAGATGCTCCTAGCGGATGGCCACATCCGCCGTTCAACGATGCTGGATGTGACCATCCAGCAAGAGCAATTCCCGGTAAAACCTGAAGACCCAGAATTGATTCGCGCAGATTCGTGTCAATTCGTGGATCAGGTCTTTACTCCGCAAACACGATGCGGTCGTCCGACATCGACGCGATGCGAGCCAGCGCTTCCACTTTCAGGCCGGCCGCTTCCAGCGTGGCGCGTCCCCCTTCGAAAGTCTTCTCGATCAACGCGCCAACGCCCAGCACCTTCGCACCCGCGGCCTGCGCCAGGCGCATCAAACCGAGGATGGTCTGCCCGCTGGCAAGAAAATCGTCGATGATGATCACACGCTCTTTCGCGCCCAGATACTCCGGCGACACCATTAGATCGACGTTGTGGCCCTTGGTGTGCGAGGGCGCGGTCGTCAGGAATACGGTATCGGGCATGGTGATGGGCTTGTGCTTGCGCGCATACACCACCGGCACGCCCAGTTCCAGCGCCGTCATCAGTGCGGGCGCGATGCCGCTGATCTCGGCGGTCAGGACTTTGGTCGGCTCGTATGATTTGAAGCGGCGCGCAAATTCCACCGCGCATTCTTGCATCAACATCGGATCGACTTGGTGGTTTACGAATGAATCGACTTTGAGGATGCCGCGGCCCAGGTTCAGGCCCTCGGCCAGGATACGTTGTTCCAGAGCGTTCACAGTACAGTCTCCATGCGAAGGATGGCAAATTGTACATCAGGCACATTGAATTCACAACGCGCCTTGATTCTGATCTGCCGGACAGGTATAATGAACGGGTGTTCGATTGCAGGAAAACCTGTCAGGTCTGGTCGGTCTGACAGCGTGATAGCAGACTATTCAGACCTGACAGGTTTTGAGGCCATGACCCTCGAACTGAACAAAGTCACACAACAGGTCACACGCCTGGGCGAACAGGCCGCGCAGCGCAAACGCGAACTCGATGCGCTGACGCCGCAGGTGCGCGAGATTCTGCGCGCCCACCGCGACGACGCGCAGTTGATCGAACTGGCGCGTCGCGCAGCCGAGACTAAACGTTGGCGCGGGGCGATTCCGATCGGTGAACCGCTCGACAGCGCGATCGATCCGCCGCCCCACTCTGCGCGCCTGTCCATCGTCGCCGGTGACGGCTCGCAGATCTATCCCGATTCGCACGGCATTGCCCTGTACTACTTGATCAACATTGGCACGATTGTCTTCCGGCACGGCTCCGGTCAGGCCCCGATCGTCAACACGTACCCGACGGTGTCGAGCGAAGCCGAGTCACTCTCCGACGATGAAATCATCTCCGGACCGGTGGTGAATGCCCGCCGCGATGTGGGCGAATTGACGCGCATCGCCGATCTGGCATTGGCCGAAGTCGCCACAACTTCGACGGTCGCGCTGATGGATGGCACACTGGCCTTGTGGGTGCAGACTGCGGCGATACCGGAAGCCGAACAGGATCGAGTGCAGCGCGATTATTTGCAGCAACTCGATCGACTGCGCGCGGCCCGGCTGCCGATCGGCGCGTTTCTATCGCGACCGCGCAGCACCAACCTGACGCAGTTGGCGCATCTGGCGACCTTCGATGATCCCGACAAAGCCCTATCGAGCGTGATGAACGATCGAGGTACAGTATTCAAAGGCCTGCGCGATACAACCGTGCTGGCGACATGGCTTCAGCCCGGTCAACGCAGCGCCCTGTTTGAAGTCGCGCCCGCATGGAACACGACGTATCGTGATCGCGGCCACAGCATTCACTTCTTCTACGTCAACGTCGGCACGGCCACTCAACCGGAAATCGATCGCATCGAAGTGCCCGGGTGGATCGCGCAGGATCGATCGGCGGTGGGCGTGCTGCACGCCGCGATCGTCGAGCAATGCAAAGTCTCGCCCGGTTATCCGTACGTGCTGGCGCGCGCGCACGAGATCGCCGTGGTCACCAATGCCGAGCGCGCCGAGTTCGACAAGATGATCGCAACGCAGTTGACGCGGCAAGGTGTCGAAGCGAAGTTGTCCGAGAAGCAGTTTCAGAAATCACTATTGGCGGCGAAACGACATTAATCGACAGAAGTGAGGTGATATGTCAGCCACGCGCAGAAGCTTGATCGCGGTCGTCGTGTGTGTCGCCGGATTGTTAACACTCTTAGCGATTGCGCGGCCAACGCGCAGCCAGCCAGTCAAATCGCCCGCGAGGCCGGCTGCTTCTCAGCCCAATATCATTCTGATCGTGGTGGATGATACGCGGGCCGATCACCTGTCGACGTATGGTTACGCCCGATCGACCGCGCCCAACCTGACGGCCCAGTTAGCCGATCAGGGTGTGCGGTTCGATACGGCCACCACCGCCGAAGCGTGGACGTATCCCGGCAACGCGGCGCTGCTGACCGGCCGTCTGCCGTTCCGGTTCGGCCTCACCTGGGCCGATCCTGCAAGCGCCCTGCCCACGCAGACTGTCATGCTGGCCGAGTATCTGCGTGACGCAGGCTATTACACCGCCGGCTTTATCACGGCCTTCTACATGGGCAAGCGGTTCGGGTTTGACCAGGGCTATGATTATTATTACGAACAGATTCGAGCCAACTGGCAAACCACTCGCGCTGCCGTGATTAATCAGGCTGCGATGAACTGGATCGACTCCACCTGGACGCCGGCTTTAAGCAGTACGCAGCCGTTGTTCTTGTTCTTGTACTATTTCGATCCGCATACGTGGTACGATCCGCCGCCACCGTATGCTACGCTGTATGATCCGACCTACACGGGAACTTTCACCACGGCGGTGTACGCCGACAGCGAAAATGTCGTCAACGGCACGTTGATACCATCGGCGCGAGATGTTGAATATTTGCAAGCGTTGTATGACGGCGAAATCACTTACTGGGATAGTCAACTGGGCGTGCTGCTGAATTTTCTGGAGACGCGCCACGTCCTCGACAACAGCCTGATCATTGTTACAAGCGATCACGGCGAGTTGTTTGGCGAACACGGCCAGTGGACGCATCGTAATTCGGTTTATGAGGAAGCGCTGCACGTGCCGCTGATTATGCGCTACACGGGCGTGATCTCGGCTGGTCTGCACATTACCGAGCCGGTGCAGTTGACGGATGTGACACCGACCATTCTCGATTGGCTGAGCCTGAGCATTCCGCCCGGTCTGGATGGTCAAAGCCTGAAGCCGCTGACGCAGGGTGTGCATCCCACACAACCCCGCGCCATCTTCAGCGAGATCGACGCTATTACAAATCCATCTGTGCCGGGCTACTGGCTGGCCCTGCGCTATGAATTGCGCGCCGTGCGGCAGGGCGATTGGAAGTACATTTACACGATCGGCTTGACCAGCTCAGATGCGTTGTACGCCCTGCAACCGGCGTCGCTATACGAAACAAATAACGTCATCCTGAGCGAACCGGCTACCGCCAGCATGCTGCGCCAGTTGCTGATCGACAAATTCAGGTTGTTGACGTTGTTTACCGACATGGCCGTGATCGCGCGGTAAGACCGATCGATCCGTTGAAAGGCAGATTATGACTGATTACGTCATCCCCGTAGGCCGCGTGCTGCGATCGAGCACCGCCAGTTTCACCATCGGCACGAAGACGCTGGCCGCCGACGTGCCGCGCTTCGGCGCCTTCGTCACCGCGCCAGCGCCCGATGGCTGCACCATCATCGGTCTGATCTACGATGTGCTGATCGACGACGATCTGTTTGCGCGACAGTTGATCGGCGCAGAGGTGGGCGAAGAATACATCGCCGATCAACGGCAGAACCGTCAGGTCCCGATCGAGATCAGCGTGCTCGTGGTGGGGCATGCGCGCGATGGGCAATGGTATCCGTATCTGCCGCCACAGCCGCCGATCTCGCTCGATCAGATCATGACCTGCGCAACGAGTGACGTGTGCGCCTTTACCGAAGACTTCACTTTCTTCCGCACGGTGCTCAACGCCAAAGACGCGCCCGCCGATGAGCTGCTGGCCGCCGCCCTGCGCACCGCCGCCGACGCGCGCGGCGATGCTGGCAAGCGCCCTTATCTCGTGCGAGCCGGACGCGAATTGTCCCGCCTGCTGGCCTTCGACGCCGTGCGTCTCGAGGGGTTGCTGCGTCGCATTCGACCTTAATGCTTGATCCACGAATCTACACGAATGACCACGAATATCAAATTAAATTAGTGAGGATTCGTGTGAATTCGTGGATCACTCTTTTGTGAGCCTATCATGACCGATTCTACACTGCCCATCCCGCATTCCGAACTGGATGATTTCTTTGGCCCGCGCAAGTGGGATGTGCCTGATGAATCGCCTGCTCGCCCACTCGGCATCGTCGTAGGCGGATCACTCAGCAAAGGGCTGGAGGTCAAACTCGATCGCGAGACGCCGATCGAGACGACGGCCGTCGGGCGCTACGTCGTGATCGAGGGACAAGGGCGCAAGTTCTTCTCGATGGTGACGGACGTGCAACTCGACGCGACCGATCCACGCCTGGCGAAGACCGCGCCCGATATGAGCGATGACTTCATACGCGAGATCATGATCGGCACCAGCACGTTTGGCTTGCTGCACGTCTCGCCGATGCTGATGCTGGAAGAGGGCACGACCGAGCCGAAGCCCGTCAAGACCGTGCCCGGCCACTTCGCGCGCGTGGTCGAGGCCACCTCCGAGGACGTGAACCAGATCTTCGGCGATGGCGGGACGCCCGGTTTCTTCCACGTGGGCGAGCCGCTGGACATGGACGGCATTCGCATCTACCTGAATTTGAAACGCTTCGTGGAACGATCGAGCGGCGTGTTTGGCAAGAGCGGCACCGGCAAGACCTTCCTCACGCGGATGCTGTTAGCGGGCATCGTGAAAGAGAACGTCGCCGTCAACCTGGTCTTCGACATGCACAACGAGTACGGCTGGAAGAGCCAGGATGAAAGCCGCAGCGAGGTCAAAGGCTTGCGGCAGTTGTTCCCCTCGGGCAAAGTGGCCGTGGTCACGCTCGATCCCGATAGCAGCCGCCGACGCGGCAGCAAGGTCGATTTCGACGTGACGATCGGCTACGATCAACTGGAACCCGAAGACGTGGAGATGCTGCAAGGCTTGATGGGCCTATCGGATGTGCAGGTGGGCGCGTTGTATAGCATCCGCCGCAAACTGGGCAAGAATTGGATCGCGCGTTTGCTCGATGACGAGTTGCCGCAAGAGATGCAGGACATGGTCGAGGCGGGGCAGATTCACGAAGGGACGCTCGGCGCGATTCAACGCAAGTTGAGCATGTTCCAGCGTTTTGGTTTTCTGCGCCCCTATGTGCAGGACAACGTCGTCGAGAAATTGCTCGGCCACATCAATCAGGGCACGCACGTCGTGCTGGAATTTGGCCGCTAC
>JAUQXD010000877.1 GCA_030834835.1 Thermoflexales bacterium
ACTCATTCGATTCTGACCAGCATTATTCGCACTTGCCAGAAACACGGCCAAGACTTTGTCAACGCCGTGAAACGCGTCTTGCGTCAACCTGCGCCGCTCGTGTTGGACCTTGTCAGCGAGACGACGCGGTAATCAAATACGAAAAATGACTAATGACAAAACCGATGTCTCCCACTACAGCCAATTTGTCATTTGCTCATTGTTCATTGTTAATTGCTCATTGCTCTTTCGTGTGTCCATCTGCATGACATTCCATGCAGTCGCTGAACTCGACAATGCCCTCTTTCAAATGCGTCGCCTTGTCTTCTTCCGCATTGTGAGCATGGCAGTTGTAGCACGTATAGTCAGTGTAGACCTTCACGTGACAGGTCGTGCACGCGATGTCGCCTTCGTCGCCATGATCGATCGGGAAGGTGTGCTTCGCCAATCGGGCCGGCAACCAGCCCTTGATCGTGTGGCAGGCGGCGCAATCGGTTCCGAACAGGCCCGCATGAATTTCCGGATCGGCGTGACAGGCCACACAGTCCGATCGGGTTTGCGTGAAGTCGCCAGCGGCGTGGCACTGATCGCACTTCACACTGGCGTGGCCGTCGATCAGCGCAAAGGTGTGATGATCGAACGGTTGTAGATCGTGATGGCAGGCCAGGCAATCGGCGCTGTATTTTGCCACGTGCTCAGTGACGTATGCGGCGTCGACTTCACGATGACAGCTTTCGCACTGCGCCAGATCGTAGCGGTAGCCCGGTGCCTGCGGATCGTGACAGTCGCGGCAGGCAAACGCTGCACCGTCCGGCCAGGCCTGATGCGCCACCAGACTGTAGCCGGTCTGCTCGTGTGGAAACGTCTGCATGGCGGCGTGCGTTTGATCGGCGGCGCGGCCTTCGTGCTCCGAGTGGCACAGCTGGCAGCGATGGGTGTTCTTCAACACGCCGTGCACGCCCGTCGCCGATTGGCGTTCCTGCGCCACTTGAACGTGGCACGTCTCACACAGGTCGGGCGTGACACCCAACCACGGCGCGTGGCACAAATCGCAACGACCCTCAAACTCAGCATGTGACTGGTAGTTCTGCAGCGGTGGTTTATCCAGACCTTGCGCCGACAGTTGACCTGGGCTGAACAACACGCCGCCCAACGCCAGCGTCACACCCACGACCACCACGCTAAAGATCAGCGCCGCGATGCACCCTGGCAGCGAGAAGAACGGGTGCGCTCGCATCAGAACAGTTTCACCGCGCCAAAGTACACCGTGCCAATGACATGCAAGATGGCCGACAAGAACAGCGTCACACCCAGCGGCACGTGCACGGTGTGCCACGCGCTCATCAGGTGATGGGCGGCCTGCAATGTGGAGATCTGCCGCTCGAGTTCGCGCCGGCGGCGTAAAACGCGCGTCAACTCTTTCGCGGCCAGCCGCTCGGTTCGATCGAGTTGGCGCAGCTGTCGATCGACGTCGCGCCGATACTGCCAGTCGCGCCAGCCGCGAATCAACACGCTGCCGATCGTGCTCTGCCGCGTATCGGCCTGGTGCGAAGCGTCGGCGCGCAGGATGGCGTCCACGCGCGTCGAGCGCTGCGCCGTCAATCGATCGATCTGCTGCTGCACTTCGAACTCTTGCGCCGTCACTTCGGTCAACGTTAATTCTGCGCCGGCGCGCGAGCGGGGAATGGCCGTGTACAAATAGCGGCCCACAAAACCGCTGGCCACCACGATCACCGTGAAGAACATCGACAGCCCGGCCAGACCGTTGAATTCGAAGGCGCTGTGGGTCAGCACCAGCGCCGGGCCGACCAGACCGGTGAAGATGTGAAATGATAGCCACGCGCGCAGCCGCCCTACCTGGAACCAGTGAAAGCGTTTGCGAAACGTGTAGAGTGTTTCCGTCATCAACATCAACGTCATGCCGACGATACCCAGCGTGTGCCCGATTGGATCGCTGCCGCCCGGCGTGCCCAGAAACTCATACGCCACATACACCGCGGCGATGATCAGCACGACGACAAAGCTCCATTCCAATTCGTGATTTGCTTCGAGCCTGGTTACAGCCACCGGTTGTCCAACAGCCAAAGGGGCCTCCTGTAATTGGCGGCAATCTTTGGGTTAGTCGGCTGAACGGGGAGCAAGTCACGGCACAGGCCGCAAGGACTACCCGAACGGGCAGTGATGGCTGTCAATCCGGGGAAGGAATCAACACGTAGAGGCAGGCTAAATTGCGAGGGCGGTGATCACCTGATCGTCTGATACTTGCGTAAAAGAGTCATAATACTGGCTGACCGCCCGGAACATGACCGGGGCGGCGAGATAGACCACGCGATCGGCTTCATGCCGCAACCGCGCCACTGCCTCAGCCGGGCCGACGGGCACGGCCGCGATTACACGGGCCGCATGGGCCGCCCGGACCGATCGGAGTGCGGCGATCAGCGTGAAGCCGGTGGCGACGCCATCGTCGATCACCACAACCAGCCGATCGATCAGCGGCACCCGATCGCGCCCGCCGCGATACAGCGCCGCGCGCCGCGCCAATTCAGTTTTTTGCCGCGCCATCTCAGCGTCAAGATAATGCGGGGGCAGCCACACATGCGCGATCAGTTCGTCATCAAGGAGCAGCGTGCCGTCTTCGGCCACGGCCCCGATCGCCAGTTCGGGATTATCGGGCGCGCCGAGTTTATGCGTGAGGACCACATCGAGGAGGGCGTGGTGTGCCAGGGCAACTTCGCGCGCTACAATCACGCCGCCGCGCGGAATGCCCAGGATTACCTCGGGCAGGGCGGCGGATTGGAGATCGCTTAGGGCGGCGGCCAGACGCCGGCCAGCATCCATCCGATCGTGAAACATGGCGACAGCTTATTT
>JAUQXD010000878.1 GCA_030834835.1 Thermoflexales bacterium
GCGATCTGCGCCGCCGCCGCCTCGATCTGCGCTTGCGTCACGGCCACCTGCGCTTCGGCCGCCGACAGTTGTTCGGTGCGCGCGCCCTTTTCCACTTGCGCCAGCTGCGCCTGCGCCATACTCTGCTGCGCTTTGGCCGCATCAACCCGGCCTTGCGCCGCTGCCAGTTCTTCTTTCGTCGCGCCGCGTTTGAGCTGATTCAGCCGCGACTCCGCCGCCGCATACGCTTCTTCAGCCGCTTCCAGTGCGGCGCGCGCCTGCTCTTCGCGCGTGCCCAAACCCGGACACACTTCGCCGCGACCCGGCACCGTCACGCACTGCATAGTCTTGTCGTGCGTGTCCAATGCAACCTTACGCTGCGCCGCCGCCTGCGCCAATGCCGCCTCTGCCGCCGCGAT
Source organism: Thermoflexales bacterium (assembly GCA_030834835.1). Taxonomy (GTDB): domain Bacteria; phylum Chloroflexota; class Anaerolineae; order Fen-1058; family Fen-1058; genus JAGOBP01. Next base: position 399 of record JAUQXD010000878.1, read on the forward strand.
GTCGGCTGCACGCGCGCCCTTCTTCAATTGATCGTACTGCGCTTGCGCCAACGCCACATTGGCTTCGGCCGTTTTCACCGCTTCTTGCGCGGCCTGCACCTGCTCGATCAGCGGCCCGGCTTTCAACAGATCGTAATTGGCCTGCGCGGCCTGCTGCTGCGCTTGCGCCGCACGCTGTTGGGCCTGCGCCGCCGCGACGGCCGCCTCCAATTGCTTGAGCTGCGCCTGCTGCAAGCGATCGTCCAGGCGCACGACGATTTGATCGGCGTCGATGCGATCCCCTTCGGCGGCGAGCACCTCCACCACCCGACCGCCGATCTCCGACGACAGCGTGACATCCGTCGCCTCGATCGTGCCGGAGGCCCGCAGTGCGCCATCGGCGGCAGTGACGCGCGTCGTCCACCAGTAGCCGCCCAGCGCGACCATCACGACAATCAACACGATTGGGATTAAACGCAGTCGTTTGTGCATCTTGTCCTCCTAAAATCGTGATCATCATTGCGAGGTGCGATTTTTGCGACGAAGCAATCCCCACGCCCACCAATGAGATTGCTTCGCTTCGCTCGCAATGACGACGCGTAAGACGAGCAGATCAATTACACCGGTCGGATAATAGCCATCGCCAGCTTGCCCGCATACGCTTCCAGTTCCGCGCGGCCCGGCGTAGCCGATAGACCATCGGACTTCAAAATAACCCCGACCATCTTGGGATGACGCCGAAGTCGCAACTCGACAAAGTCGGCAATGCGAACGGGATCGGTTATGAGCTGCGCCCGCCCCGCAAACTGGCGGGATTTCACCCGGACGGTAACGCAGGGATCAGCCACCAGATTCTTGAACCAATCGGCGTGCGTGCCTTTGGACGAGGCGATATAGATCGCGTTATCCACCTCTTCGTATTGAAGCGCGGTAGTTCTGGGCAAGCCCGATTTGCGGCCAGTAGTCGTTATCAACAACAGTAATCGGCCGACGATCGGGCCAAACCCGATCGCATACAGGGCCTTTATCAGTCGGACATCCGGTGGACGCAGGGCTTTCCGTTTCATGTCTCTACCCCAAAACTGCTCATAGCGCCGTCCTCGGCGCGGTTTTGAACGTGGAGCACGCCGCCGGGGACGGCGGCTGGAGTCTTTTTATAGCGGACTCGTTTCATATTAGCCTCGCTGAAAATACGCCGACATCTGATCCGGCGTGATCAGATTCGACGACGACGCCTTCTGCGTGCAGGTGTGACGCGCCGCGATCTGCCCGCGCCGGATTGAATCTTCCAGCGAGTAGCCATCGAGCACATAGCTGCTCAAGAAGCCCACCGCCAAACCATCGCCTGCGCCGTTGGTGTCGATCACGGGCGCAGGCATCGACACCGGCGGAAAGTAGCGAATTCCATCACGGGTGCCCAGCGCGCAGCCGCGCGCCCCCATACCTGATACGGCGATCAAGTTCGGTTTCCAACTCAGCAGATCATGGAGCAACGGCGCGGGATCAGCATGATTCACCGCCGAAAAGAACACGATGTCTGCGTACTCGATAAAGTCCTCACGATAACCATCGCGCAGATTCACCACATCCTGAATGTCGCATGCGATTGTCACGCCGAGTTCTTTCGCAATCGGCAGCAGAAAACGCCCCCAGTTGGGAATGTTGAAGTGCGCCAGCTTCGCCTCGCCCAGCAGCCAGCGGCATAGCGCCGGATCGGCTTGCAAAGTCATGTGGCTCTTGCCGTCGTAGAAGTTCTTGCGGCGGCCATCCGCATACATGAAGTTGATGCTGCGGCTCGTGCCCGCCGGATCAACCAACATACCGCTCAGATCGATGCCGTCGCGCGCGAATTCTTCGCGGATGAAGCGCCCGCTGAAATCATCGCCCACATACCCGATGAACGTCGTGCGTTTGCCGAGCTGCGCATAGCCGCGACTCGCGTAGCCGCCCGCCTGTCCCACGTAATCGACGTTCTCCGTGAAGTTCGCCTCGCGGCTAAAGTCCACATCCGCGCCGTGAAAGTACACGTTCGTATCAATCCCCACATTGCCGATGACGGCGACATCAAAACGCTTGGTCATGTGTCCTCACTGTTGCGTGTTACGTGTTGCGTGATGCTCATCGCGTATCGCCTATCGCTAATCGCTTGATCGCTCCATCGCACTATCAAACTATCTCACTATCGGACTATTGCACTAATCCAGCCTCTTCCTGAACCGTCGCGCTGCCGCCAGTGTCACCACCACGCCGAAGATGATCAGCGCGATCACTTCGCCCGCTACTGCCTCCACGCCCACGCCTTTCAGCGTCACCGCGCGCACGATGATCAAGAAATAGCGCAGCGGCACCACGTAACTCAGCGCCTGCAAGAACGGCGGCATCGCGGCCAGCGGAAAGAAAAAGCCCGACAGGAAAATGGACGGCAGTTGGATGAACATCGCCGTCATCATCGCCTCGAACTGCGTCTTGGCGATGGTTGAGATCAGCAGGCCCAGCCCCAGCGTCGTCACCAGGAACAGCGCCGCCAAGGCCAGCAACAAACCGATGTCGCCATTGATGGGTACGTTGAACATCAGCGTCCCTAAAATCAACACTTCCATCAGATCGAAGAA
>JAUQXD010000879.1 GCA_030834835.1 Thermoflexales bacterium
AGAACGCCCGATGGTATCTCATCAGTGTTTTGGCCTTCCCGGTCGCAATGGTGCTTACGTTGCTGATTGGGGCAATGACTTCGGTTTCCGCGGTCTCCGGATTTTCAACGGAGTCCTATCTTAAAATGGTGCTGCCCGCTGCTGCGATGTTCCTGATTTTTGCGCTCTTTGAAGAATTTGGTTGGCGAGGATATTTGGTGCCTAAATTGGCTTCAATTGGAATCAATAGTTACGGCGCGGCCGCTATCGTGGGAGTTGTCTGGGCGACCTGGCATCTGCCCTATCTTCGTGAATTGAAATGGGTCTACTCTTCGGAAGATCTGGTTACTTTCATGCCCAGATTCTACCTGGGCATGGTGGCCTGCTCGCTGTTGTATAACGAGATCAGGCTCGTTACGGGTTCTGTCTGGCCGGCGGTACTCATGCATGGCCTGACCAATTCGATTCAGCATCCACTGGCCGCTCAGTATCTCAAGATTGCGGCTGGTCAGGAGTATCTTGGCTCGATCGGCGATGGTCTGTTCACGATTGCCTTCATCGGCCTGGCGGGAATAGTCGCGAACCGTTGGCGGATGAGGCGAGAACGTAGCAGAGTCTCAGTGCGAAGGCTAACAGCAAGTTAACCTGCACTTCTGAACCATTGAAAAGGAGAACCGAATGAACCAGAGCGATTTAGCCAACAAACAAGTTGATGAAGATCAGTTGATGAAGAGTCAAATGGAAAAGATGGTGTCGTCCTACGACTCCTATATGAGAAGAGTAACGCTGGGACGAGAGGGCGCTTTGCGCCAGGCAACGTTAGACCTGGCGCAAGTGAAAGCGGGCGATTGCGTCCTCGAAGTGGGGTGTGGCACAGGCACGTTGACGCTGGCGACCAGGCGACAGGTTGGGCCAACCGGTCAGGTGTTTGGGATCGACGTTATACCCGGGATGATTGAACTCAGTCAACGGAAGGCCGCCCTGGCCCATGAGAATATTGCTTTTCAGTTGGGAGCCATTGATGACATTCCCTTTTCGGCCAACCAATTCGATGTGGTCCTGTGCAGTTTCATGATTTTTCATATGTCGGAAAACACGCGGCGCAAGGGAATTGCAGAAATCTATCGCGTCCTTAAACCACAAGGACGACTGGTGATATTGGATCTCGCGCTACCCACTCAGCCTGTACAGCGAGCAATCGCTCGGAGGCTATTCGGTGGCATGTTGCAACATGATTTGCGAGAGCTACTCCCGTTGATGGACGTCGCTGGATTCTCGGATGTGGAATTTGGCCCGACTGAATTTCGGATACTGGGACTGTCTGTTCTCGCTTTCGCACGTGGAAAGACTCGGAAAGGGTGAATTTCTCAACGCAAGAGCGGGCAAACATCCGTGCCGTCAACCGTCTGCCAATGTCGGCTGTTAGTGCCGATCCGCTTCAATCTTAACAACCCGCCGCCGATCAACAATGGCGCATCGTGGCCTACCTCGATGGCTTGCAGGCGAAAGCCGATGCCGTGAAGCAATTGCAAGCGCAGATGCGAGCCGAACTCGACGTGCTGCTGCCCTCGGTGCTGGATAAAGCGTTTCGGGGGAGTTGTAGGAACCGACCTGTGTGCGGCGCTTTGAGCACCATGTCTCATTTGTCCAGGATGAACGGCTTCAAGCCAAATCGCGTTCCACTCGATCGAGATCAACCAGGATGGCGGCGTGTTCTTCAGCGAAAGTCTGGGCAGCGGGTGTAAAGCCGGCACGACTAAACAGGGCGTAATGCATCGTCCACATCTGGCCTTCGTCAGGCAGGAGCGCCAGCACCTTCGGCGCTTTGGTCTCGATCAAGTCCGTCACGACGTCGCGCGCTACGCGATCAGTGCCCCATTTGCATTCCCCCAGCAAGATCGTTTTGGTATGCCAGTTGACGCCGACCACATCGACTTGAACGTCCCGGCTCCAATGGCTGCCCACCTGTTGTACCTCAAAGGGCAATTGCCCCGCCTGACTCGCCGTTGCAACCCACGTGCGACAGAGTTCTTCATAGGCCGTCCCGCCCACAAAGGCGCGCAGCTGCTCCTTGATCAGGCTTAAGATGCTGGCCTGCTGATACCCCACTTCCGAGCGCTGGGGAGCGACAAATCGAAAATAGAACCGCAAGAAGGGATCGGTGAGATGGTAACGTCCCATGCGACTCAGTCGAATCTTCTGCGGAGGGACAGTGGCCGGCAAACGACGTTCGACAAAGCGAATCTCTTGCAGCCGCGCCAGATACGACGATAGATGTGTTTTGCTGATCAAGGTTGCATTGGCGATGTTGTCGAGCGTATGCGCACCTGCCCCAATCGCCTGAAGAATCGCCTGGTACACGCGCGGATCGCGGACTTCGTCGTAGAGCAACAGTTCAGGCTCAGTGACGAACATGCCGCCCGGATCGAGGATAACCTCGCGGATGTTATCCACCAGTGAACGCTCGGGAATGAGCCGCTCCAGGTAGGCAGGGACACCACCCATCATCGCGTAAGCGGCGATCCGTTCATCGACCGACCACTTCGGCACAAACTCACGCACCGAACCGAACGGCAGCGGTTCCAAATGCCACTGTCCAGTGAAACGCCCAAATAGCGGCGAGCCACTCGCCAGCAGCGTTTCCATCGTATGCACGTGAGAGCCACTGAGGATGAGGATCAGTTTCGACTGCTTCAAGCGCTGATCCCAGGCGTGCTGCAAGGCCGACAAAAACGCCTCATCAGATTCGGCTGCATACGTCACTTCATCGATCACCAGGATACGCCGTTGATCACCGATCAGGTTTGCAAACGCTTCCCACAAATCGGCCCAGGCTTCAAACACCGGCGTCTGCGCCAGCGCCATGCCGATCATTTTGGCGAACAACTTGCGGCGTTGCAGATTGGCGGGTTCTCGCTCCGCCGCCCAATAGATCGTGGGCAAGTCCGTCGATTCAGCCCAATGTCTTGCCAGCACAGTTTTGCCTACCCGGCGACGCCCATAGAGCAAGACCATTTGCGCCGCCGTTGGCTGGGTGCGTTGCAACAATGAGTTTAGGAAAGCAAGTTCACGGACGCGATCAACAAACATCTATCATCTGCTATGTAATTTTAACCCCACATAGATTATTATATTTTCAAAGTGCCTAGTTGTCAACGGGAATATAGTCGCGAGATGTGGGAGGTTGCCTGGAAAGAATTTTAGGCAAAGATTCAGGCCTGCTGTCGATGCCTCACGCTGTCGCTTAGTCCGCCGAAAATTACAGAGAGGTATAATGTCACGGAGAATCTGCCCGAGGCAAAATACCTCAATATGCACGAACCATTGGAGCAAGGCTGGGAACAGTATTCCCGCCGGCTGCGGGTCTTCATTCGCGGCCGGGTCTGGGACGATGCGGAAGCCGACGACATTTTGCAGGAAGTCTTCATCCGCGTTCACCGTCATCTGTGCTGCCAGCCGAACTGGGACAAGCCCGACAGCTGGTTCTATCAGATCGCCCGCAACCTCATCATCGATCATTACCGCCGCCGACGTGAACTGGTGGAACTCTCCGACAGCCTGCCCGCCGACCCCGATTTTCCAGAGGCAAACTCTGAAGCTGAGCTGGCGCTCTCGCTGAAAGAGATGATCGATGAACTGCCAGAGCCTTACCGTCAGGCCCTGCTCCTGACGGAATATCAGGGCTTGAGCCAGAAGCAGCTGGCCGAGAGCCAGGGGCTATCTCTATCCGGCGCGAAGTCCCGTGTGCAACGCGCCCGCGAAAAACTGCGCGACAGGCTGTTGCAGTGCTGCCACTTCGAGTTCGATCGCCGGGGCGGCATCGTGGACTACTATGAACATTGCTGCTGTTGTTCCCCCTGTATGTGAACCTCGCGCCTGAAACCCTGCCAACTGAATCTCAAAACCTGCGTCCTTTTTGATGGACGTGCGTCTATATGGGTGAAATCCATCTTGAACGGAGATACCCATGGAAGCCTTGTTGAATTTAGTCCTCAAATCGATCGAGCAGGTCTGGTTGACCCTGCAACACAACTGGCCGTTTCTGGTGCTGAGCGTGGTGATCGCCACAGCGTTGAAGTTGTTCGTTGACACTGAGAAAATCGCGGCCTTTTTGGGGCGACATCGTCGAGCGGGCGTCCTGGCGGCCACAGGCGCAGCGGTTGGTACGCCGCTCTGCTCGTGTGGCACGACCGCGGTTGTCCTGGGCATGATGGCCAGCACGATGCCGTGGGCGCCGATCGTCGCCTTCATGGTCGCGTCACCACTGACATCGCCCGAAGAACTGGTCTACAGCGCTGGCTTGTTTGGCTGGCCGTTTGCGCTGGCGTTCTTCGCGGCCTCGATTGTGTTGGGGCTGGCCGGCGGTTGGATCGCGGGCGTATTTGAGCGCCGGGGCTGGCTGGCCAATCAGACGCGCTTTGCCCAACCGGCGACGACCGCGTGTGCGTGCGCCGTTGAAAGCAACGTGCCCGCACCGACCAGTCGCGCCTACCGCCAGGCAGTGCCGCACATCCAGTTGAATCAGATTGGGCTGGCGAGCGACTTCACCATTGCTCCGATGGCGCTGTCCGCCGATTGTGGCTGTGGCGAAATCGCGATCCCGCTTGAACGTGCCGAACCGGCCTGCGGTTGTTCCGATCGATCCGCGCGGCCCACCGGCCCGATGGTTCCGTCGAAACCCGGCGTGACCCCGACCGTGTTTGCGGCTGAACTCTTCACCAGCGGGAAACGCCTGCTGCTGATGTTCCTGGGCTTTGCTTTTGTCGGCTATTTTCTCAACGGTTTGATTCCGGCCAGTTGGGTGGCCGCACTGTTCGGCGGCGGCAACATCTATAACGTCCCGTTAGCCGCCACGCTGGGGTTGCCGTTCTACATCAACACCGAAGCGTCCCTGCCGCTGATCCGCGCGTTGCTGGACAACGGCATGAGCCAGGGCGCGGCGCTGGCCTTCATGATCTCCGGCGCGGGCACCTCGATCGGCGCGATTGCGGGCGCACTGACCATCGCCCGCTGGCGTGTGATTGCGCTGGTGGTCGGCGTGCTGTGGTTCGGGGCGATGATCAGTGGTTTTGCATTCGATCTGGCCCTATCGATGAAATTGTTCTGAATCATACGCCGCAGAAGCACCACGCCCTATCGGTATCTGCGACCGATCGGGCGTAGCGCATTCACAACGGATGTTCTCAGCGAGACGGAATCTTCAACGTCGTTACAATGTGATCATCTGATCGGGCGGATTGCCCGCCAGCGCCGTATACAGATCGGGGAAGCAGCCCACCGCCACACCCGCGACAACATCTTTCACCTGACAGTCACCCGGTTCAGCCCGCCCCTGTCCATTGGCGTCGCACCAGCGCGGCTCGCCCTGTGCCAGGCCGCGCTCCAAAGCGCACATATCGCACATCATCAACAGGATGCCTTTTTCGGCGGCGACTTTGGCCAGCCGCTCACCAATCGGATCGCCATGCCGCAGCACAAAGGTATTGTCGTCGAAGAAGAACATCCCGACGACGTCCACCCCGTGCACGCCCGCTTCCAACTGCGGCAGGATCATCTGCCCCAACTTGTAACTGGCCGAGCGCGGCATCGCAAACACGTAGGCAACTCTCATGCTAAAGTCTCCTCGGTTGATAGATTGACCACCAGGGATGAGTTTACGGTGAGGATCAAATTGCGGCAAGTCGCTTGAGATAGGCCGTCTTCATCCGCTCCAGCGCTTCGATCAAGACCGATCGTGAGCAGCCGAAATTCAAGCGCACAAAGCCCTTGCCTCCAGCGCCAAACGTCGCACCATCGTTCAAGGCCACGCGCGCTTCTTGCAAGAAGAAGTCATAGGGCTTTTCGATGTTGGTGGCCCGACAATCCAGCCATGCGAGGTAAGTGCCTTCCAGCGGCGACACCGTGATGCCCGGCAATTTGTTTTGTACAAAGTCGATCACGAAGTCACGATTCGCCTGCAAATACGCCAACACTTGCGTCAGCCACGCTTGCCCATCACGATACGCGGCCAGTGCCGCCGTCCAACCGAACACATTGATGCCGCTCACCAGACCGCGCTGCGCGTGTCGATAGCGCCGGCGCAAGTCTTCATCTTGAATGATGGCAAACGAGCAATCCAGCCCCGCAATGTTAAACGTCTTGCTGGGCGCCATCAGTGTGATCGTGTGACGGGCACTCGCCGGGTCGAGCGAGGCAATCGGGACGTGCTGATGTCCGGCATAGATCAGATCGCAGTGAATCTCATCGGAGCAAATCACGAGGTTGTGACGCAGGCAAATATCCGCTAACCGTATCAACTCGTCGCGCGTGAAGACGCGCCCCACCGGATTGTGCGGATTACACAGGATAAACAAGCGCGTCCGCTCGGAGATGGCCGCTTCAAAAGCATCCCAATCGATGTGATAGACGCCAGTCGTGTCACGGCACAACGGCACATCGCGGCGAATCAAATCCGCGTGGCGCGGCGCAGTCAACACCGGCGGATAGATCGGGGTTTGAACCAATACTTCGCCGCCCGGTTCGGCTATCGTATGGCAGGCCAGATTGAAGCCACGAATCACGCCCGGCAAAAACAGAATATCGTCAGCCGTGATGCGCCAACCATAGTGCTCGGCCATGCGCGCCACGATGACCTCGCGCAATTCAGCCGACTCGTGCGCATAACCAAAAACGCCCTGTGCCACGCGCTCGCGCAAGGCGCGCTGCACCGGCTCAGGCGCGGTGAAGTCCATGTCCGCCACCCACAGCGGCAGCACGCCCGCCGGATATTTATCCCATTTCTCGCTGTTCGTGCCTCTTCGATCGGGGCAGGTATCGAAGTCGTAGATCATCGCGGCCTCCGTGTTAGCCTTCGACAGAACGCAATGCTTGATCAAGATCGGCGATCACATCGTCGGCATCCTCAAGGCCCACGGCCAGCCGCACGAGATTATCGGCCATGCCCAACTCCGCGCGTTCTTCCGGCGTGCAATCGTAATAGGCCATCGCCGCCAGATGTAGGACCAGCGTCTCGGCACCGCCCAGCGACGGCGAAATGTACGCTAATTTCAGCGCATCGATGACGCGAAACGTTGCCGCCCGATCGCCGCGCACGGCAAATGACAGCAACCCACCGAAGCCCGTCATCTGGCGCGCGGCCAATTCATGCCCCGGATGCGATTTTAGGCCGGGATAATAGACGTTTTCAACAGCCGGATGCTGCGCCAAAAATTCAGCGACGCGCTGCGCGCTGCGATTTTGCTGCTGCACGCGCACGTTCAACGTCTTCAGGCCGCGCAACAACAGATACGCCGTGTTGGGATCAGAGATACCGCCGAAGATGCCGATCGCTTCACGTAAGGGCTTGATCAATCGATCGGACCCGGCGATGAAGCCCGCTAACAGATCGTTGTGGCCACCCAGATATTTCGTTGCCGAATGAATCACCAGATCGATGCCCCACTCAATCGGGCGCAGATTGATCGGCGTGGATAACGTCGCATCGATCACCGTCAGCACGCCGCGTCGACGACCGATCTCCGCAAAACGTTCGACATCCAGCACATGCAAGAACGGATTGCTGGGCGTCTCCGAAAACAGAATGCGCGTCTCAGGTCGAATCGCTGCTTCGAGTGCGTCGTAATCGCCCAGCGGCACGACCGTACACTCGATGTTGAAACGCTTCAAATGGTCTTCGCAAAATTGGCGCGTGCGTCGATAACTATCGTCGGTCATGACGATGTGGCGACCGCTGCGCAAAATGCTGAGAAATGTGTACGTGAGCGCGGCCATGCCCGATGCGACCAGAATCGCGCTGTCGGCTTTTTCGAGCGCAGCCAACCGTTCTTCGACGGCCTGAATGGTGGGATTGCCATAGCGGCCATACTCAAACCGATCGGCCACGTGGCCCTTGGCGTGAGCCTCTTGAAATTCGCAGACCTCGGCCATGCTATCGAAGGTGTAGGTCGAAGTCTGAAAAATCGGATCGATGAGGGCATGCTGCGGCTTGCGGCGAACTTCGCCCGCGTGCACAGCGCGTGTCGCGTTGCGTACTACGGCAGATAGTTGATCGGTCATGACGGCTTCTCCTTGGTATTGAATGGGGTAACAAAAAAACGGGCTGCCTGAATCAGGCAGCCCGAGTTCAAACTACGTCCCTTTGGCTGGATAGAACTGAAGACTCTATCCGCCGCTGCCTAATAAGCACCCGCGCATCAACATCGCCATCATGTTGGACATGATCGCCATGGTTGAGTGGTTCAGGGCAGCGTTGGAAGTCTTCATTAAGGCCGAATTTTACGGGACAGAGTGCTCACTGTCAATCCACATTTCTTACGGTGTTCACAGCCCAATCGAGGTGCACATTCACTATGCGGCGCATACTATGCGGCGCGACCCGCCTCGGTCGCCGCCGGCACTTCGATCAGGCGGCCCGTCTTCACGTTGTAGACATAGCCATAGATCGGAATGCTCTTCGGGACGAGCGGATGCGATCGGATGCGGCGCACATCATCGACGACGGCGCCCGTTTGATCGTGAACCGTCAGCCAGTCAATGTACTCCGCTTCCGTCGAACCTGGCCCCTTGCCCACATCGTGCCAGCCAGTGGCATCTACGGTCGCCGTTTCCAGACTGTTCGCCAACAGGCCGCGAATCACCCCATCCGTGAACAGTTCCATGCCACAGTCGGTGTGGTGAATGACAAACCACTCGCGTGTGCCGAGCAGCTTGTACGAAATCACCAGCGATCGAATCGCGTCATCGCTCGCGCGCCCACCCGCATTGCGAATGACATGCGCATCGCCTTCGGCCAGGCCCGCATACTTGGCCGGATCCAGCCGGGCATCCATGCACGTCAGAATCGCGAAGTGCCGCGCGGGCGGTAGGGCCAACTCGCCTTTCTTGCCGAAGCTCCCCGCGTAATTACGGTTGGCTGCTAACACTTCATCCAGTATTTTGCTCATAGTGTCTCTCCCGTCGCTAAGATGTTGATCAAAGCGGCGGCTGGTCACCGCCGCTTGTCACCGAGATTGGTTACGCTTGTTGCAGTGCCTGATCCAGGTCCCACAGAATATCGTCGATGTCTTCCAGCCCAACGCTCAGCCGCACAAAATCGGGTGTCACGCCCGCGGTGGCTTGCTCATCGGGTGAGAGCTGGCTGTGCGTGGTGCTGGCCGGATGGATCGCCAGGCTCTTCGCATCGCCGACATTCGCGAGATGGCTGAATAACTTTAGACTGTCGATGAACTTGCGTCCAGCCTCCTGACCGCCTTTGATCCCGAACCCGAGGATCGCGCCCGCGCCTTTGGGCAAATACTTTCGGGCAAGTTTATAGTCGGGATGGCTCTTTAAGCCGGGATACGTAACCCAACTGACCCTGGGATGTTTCTCCAGATATTCGGCCACGGCCTGTGCGTTCTTCACGTGCCGATCGATCCGCAGGCTCAATGTTTCCAAACCCTGCAAGAACAGGAACGAGTTGAACGGCGACTGGCTCGCACCGATGTCGCGCAGAATCTGTACCCGCGCTTTGATGATGAACGGCGGCAGACCGGCAGCGGCTAAATCAGCATAGACCAATCCATGGTAACTGGGATCGGGCGTGTTGAAATTGGGGAAGCGCGGATTATCCCTCCAGTCGAAGTTACCGCCATCGACGATGACGCCGCCGATTGACGTGCCGTGCCCGCCGATGAATTTGGTGGTCGAATGCGTGACGATATTCGCGCCCCACTCGAATGGCCGATTGAGATACGGCGTCGCAAACGTCGCGTCGATCACCAGCGGGATGCCGAACTCTTTCCCGATCGCCGCCACGGCTTCAAACGGGAAGACATTGATCAGCGGATTGCCCAGCGTCTCGCCGTACAGAATCTTGGTATTGGGCCGGATGGCTTTGCGGAAGTTCTCAGGGTCTTTCGGATCGACGAAAGTCACATCGATGCCGAGGCGGGGGAACGTGTAGTTGAACTGATTGTACGTTCCGCCATAGAGTGTGGACGCCGACACGATGTGATCGTCTGCACCCGCCAGCGTGAGAATCGCCAGCGCCTGCGCCGCGTGCCCTGAACTGACGGCCAGCGCGCCCACCCCGCCTTCCAGATCGGCGATGCGCTGCTCGAAGACATCGCTGGTGGGGTTCATGATCCGCGTGTAGATGTTGCCAAACTCTTTCAATGCGAACAGATTTGCCGCATGTTCGGTGCTCTTGAACTGGTATGAGGTCGTTTGATAGATCGGCACCGCGCGCGCATTCGTCGTCGGATCAGGCTGCTGTCCGGCGTGCAGTTGCCGCGTATTGAAACCGTATTTGCGAGTGGGTTCAGACATGATCGATGTTCTCCTGTGAAGTATTTTGCCCCGGTGGGCAAGCGTTGGTTGGTTGATGCAACGAATCGCTCGCATTCAAGTTACTGTCGTGTATAGGCTATTCTCCTAACGATGATCGCGCCAGTCACTTCCCCGCGTTGTTGAGGCAACCCGCCTCGTTGGATAACAGCGCTGGTCGATTGGATATCGGTTTCATGTGCTGTTTAGCCGAAAGACGACGGCGGGATTCGAACCCGCGAATCAGGATTTTGCAGACCCTGCGTGGTTTTGCAGGCCCTCGCCTTCCCACTTGGCCACGTCGTCATGCTTCCTCTGCCGCAGAGAGACGCCCCGCTCACCATGCCCCTCCCCAGGAACAAGCGCTACGCGGCGACGTCTCTCTGCGGCCACCACAGGAGAGCGTCAATCCGTCAGTCCGGCAAAGAGCGCCGTGCTGAGATAGCGCTCGCCGAACGACGGAATGATCACCACAATCAGTTTGCCTGCATTTTCAGGCCGTTTCGCCACTTGCAGCGCCGCCCACGTGGCCGCGCCCGACGAAATGCCTACCAGCAGGCCCTCTTCTTTAGCCAGCCGCCGCGCGATGTCGAAGGCATCGTCATTCTTCACGCGGATGATCTCATCATAGATCTGGGTGTTGAGCACCGCCGGCACAAAGCCCGCGCCGATGCCCTGAATCGGATGCGGCCCCTTGGTTCCGCCCGACAAGACCGGCGACGCATCCGGCTCAACGGCGATCGCCTTGAACGACGGCTTGCGCGACTTGATCACTTCGCCCGCGCCCGTTATCGTGCCGCCCGTGCCGATGCCGCTGACGAGGAAGTCCACCTGTCCCTCGGTGTCGCGCCAGATTTCTTCCGCCGTGGTCTTGCGATGAATCTCCGGGTTCGCCGCATTCTTGAACTGCTGCGGCAGGAAGTAACGCGGATCAGACGCGACCAGTTCTTCCGCCTTCTTGATCGCGCCGGCCATCCCATCGGGGCCGGGGGTCAGGATCAATTCCGCGCCGTAGCCGCGCAATAGCGCGCGCCGTTCTTTGCTCATCGTCTCCGGCATCGTCAACACGATCTTGTAGCCGCGGGCTGCCGCCACCATCGCCAGCGCGATGCCGGTGTTGCCGCTCGTCGGTTCCACGATGATCGTGTCGGGCTTGATCAGGCCCGCTTTCTCGGCTGCTTCGATCATCGACAGACCAATGCGGTCTTTCACGCTGTGCGCGGGGTTGAAGAATTCCAACTTGGCGACGACCTGCGCCACAGCGCCCTGCGTGACGCGATTGAGTCGGACCAACGGGGTGTTGCCAATGAGATCGGTGACACTATTTGCGATTGCCATGTGTTGCTCTCCTTGAGGTGATATGAATCCGTCAGGTGACGGTTAATCCTTCTGTTTGACTGCCGAGATAGGCATCCTGAATTTCAGGACTATCCAGCAATTGCCGTGCTTCGCCGTCCAACACGATGCGCCCGTTTTGCAGCACGTAGCCCCGGTGCGCGATTTGCAGCGCGAGATTGGCGTTCTGCTCGACCATGAAGATGGTGATGCCCTGCGCGTTGATCGATTGGATGATCTCCAACACCCGATCGACAAACAGCGGCGACAGGCCCATCGTCGGTTCGTCCATGCAGATCAGGCGCGGGCGGCTCATCAAGGCGCGGCCGATCGCCAACATTTGCTGCTCGCCGCCGCTGAGCACCCCGCCGCGTTGCTGCAGCCGTTCTTTCAAACGCGGGAACAAGCCCAACATCCGATCGAAGTCCCACTCGATCTGAGTCTTGTCGGTGCGTTGATACGCGCCCATCAGCAAGTTCTCACGCACCGTCATATTCGCAAAGATGCGACGTGATTCCGGCACCGAGCCCAGTCCGCGTCGAATGATCTGTGGCGTCGATAGGCCGGTGACATTGTGGCCGTCCAGCAGCACGTGCCCCGATCGCGGCTTGACCAGACCCAGAATCACCTTCATTGCCGTGCTTTTGCCGCTGGCATTGCCGCCCAGCAAACACACGATTTCACCCGGCAAAATGTGCAGATTCAGATCGAAGTGCACCTGCACCGGGCCGTAATACGTATCGATGTTTTGCAGTTGCAAGAGCGGTGTCGTCATCAGCCCAACCTGATCGCCGTTGAAGCGTGCCCCAGACCGTGATCGCCCCACGCGATGGCCGGTTCGATT
>JAUQXD010000880.1 GCA_030834835.1 Thermoflexales bacterium
TCGCGCGCTTCCACCTCGTGCTTCTCGATGTGGATCGACGTGAACTTGTCGTCGCGCACCAGGCGTTCGCTGATCAAAATTGCGTCTTCGTAGTTGCCGCCTTCCCATGAAATGAAAGCGCACAACACGTTCTGCCCCAGCGCCAGCTGGCCTTCCGACGTGCTGGACGAATCCGCCAGCACATCGCCTTTCTTGACGCGCTGGCCCTTGCGGACAGTCGGCCGCTGATCGATGCACGTGCTCTGATTGCTGCGATTGTACTTGCGCAGCTTATAGGTTTTCTTGCCCTTCTTGGTCTGCACGTCAACCTGCCGGCCGGTGACACTGATGACTTCGCCTTCTTCCTCAGCGGTCACCACCTGTCCCGAGTCGACCGCCGCCTGCCACTCCATGCCCGTCGCAACCAGCGGCACTTCCGGCATCAACAGCGGCACGGCCTGCGCCTGCATGTTCGAACCCATCAAGGCGCGGTTCGCATCGTCGTGTTCCAAGAACGGAATCAATGCGGCCGAGATACCCACGATCTGGCGCGGTGCGATGTCCATATAGTCAATGCGATCCGGCGATTCGAACACAAACTTGTCGCCAAAACGCGCTGACACACGCTGATCAGTAAAACGGCGTTTCGCGTCGAGCGGGGCATTGGCCTGCGCGATCACGTAGCGATCTTCCACATCGGCCGACATGTATTCCATCTCATCGCCGATGAAGGGCACAATCTTGATGTCCTGCGCGGGTAGCGAACCCAATTTCTTCGCCAACTCCGGCGAGACATCGGTGCCTGTCGCAGCGATCTTTTCATTCGTCGCCGGATCGACCACGTCCTGCTTCAGTGTCTGCCCCACCAGCTTCGGATCGGTGTTAGTCAGAGTCTTAATCAACTTGCGATACGGCGTCTCGATAAAGCCGTATGTGTTCACACGGCCATACGTCGCCAGACGGCCGATCAAACCGATGTTCGGGCCTTCCGGCGTCTCGATCGGGCAGATGCGGCCATAGTGCGAGTGGTGCACGTCGCGCACGTCGAAACCCGCGCGCTCGCGGCGCAGACCACCAGGGCCGAGGGCGGACAACGTTCGCTTGTGGCGCAGTTCCGCCAGCGGGTTCGTTTGATCCATGAACTGCGACAATTGCGACGAGCCGAAGAACTCGCGAATCGCCGCCACGACCGGTCGGATGTTCACCAGCGCAATCGGCGTCATCGCGCCCGCCTCGCGGATGCTCATGCGCTCCTTGACGACGCGCTCCATCCGGCGCAGGCCGATACGCAACTTGTTCTGGATCAATTCGCCCACGGTCTTGACGCGACGATTGCCCAGATGATCAATGTCGTCTTCTTTCGCCAGACCGTTGTTGATCTTGATCATGTGCTCGACGACTTTGACCAGGTCAACTTTCGTCATCGTGCGCAACGGCGTGGTGACGCCCAATTTCTGATTGAGCTTGTAGCGCCCCACCCGCTCCAGGTCGTAACGACGCCGATCGAACAGCTGCTCCGTCAGGAAGCTGCGGGCGTTATCGAGTGTGGGCGGATCGCCGGGGCGCATCTTGCGATAGAATTCCAGCAGTGCTTCCTCGGCCAGAGTGCGCTTATCGCGCGGGCCAAGGTTGCCTTCCTGCCGAATCGTCGTGAGGATGTACTGATGATCAGGGTTGTTGTCGATGTGCTCAAACAGCCCCATAATCTCGTCATCGTGGCCAGTCTTCAAAATCTCCGAGCCGGTACCATCGTCGATGGCGGCCAACGCGCGCAGCAGAATCGTCACCGGGATGGTGCGCTTGCGGTTGAACTTCAATGTAATGTAGTCGCTCTTGCGCGTCTCGAATTCCATCCACGCGCCGCGATCGGGAATGACCTTCGACATCGCCAGCACGCGCCCCGAAGC
>JAUQXD010000881.1 GCA_030834835.1 Thermoflexales bacterium
CTGGCCCGCGATCTAATCACACGCGCTTACACGCTGGCGGACAGCGCGCATGCCGGCCAGAAACGCACTTCGGGCGAACCCTACATGCAGCACTGTCTGGCCGTCGCCAGCATTCTGGCCGAGATGCGCATCGACGCGCCCACGATTGCGGCCGGCCTGCTGCACGATGTGCTGGAAGACACCCAGATCACGCGCCCTGAGCTGGAAGCTCAGTTCGGCAAAGAAGTGTTGAGCCTGATCGAAGGCGTGACTAAACTCGGCCAGTTCGACAGCCTGGACTCGCAGGCCGCCCGATCGTACGACGAGCGCGAACTCGAATCGCTGCGCAAGATGTTCCTGGCGATGGTGGATGATCCGCGTGTCGTGTTGATCAAGCTGGCCGATCGGCTGCACAACTTGCGCACGCTGGGTGTGTTGCCGGAAGAACGCCGCAAGCGCATCGCCCGCGAGACGCTGGAACTCTTCGCGCCGCTCGCCAATCGATTGGGCATCTGGCAGATGAAGTGGGAGTTGGAAGACCTGGGCTTCCGCTATCTGTATCCCGATAAATACAAAGAGATCGCGCGCCTGATCGACGAGCGCCGGCCCGACCGGGAAGGCTACATCGATCACATCGTCAACACCTTGCAGCTGCGCTTCCGCGAAGAAGGCATCGAGGCCGAGATCACCGGTCGGCCCAAACACATCTACAGCATCTGGAAAAAGATCGAGCGCAAAGGCTCGTTCGATCAAGTCTACGATGTGCGCGCGGTGCGCGTGATTGTCGACAACCTGGCGCAATGTTATCTGGTATTAGGCATCGTCCATTCGTTGTGGCGGCCCATCAAGAGCGAGTTCGACGACTACATCGCCAATCCCAAAGACAACTTCTATCAGAGTTTGCACACGGCCGTCGTCGCCGACGAGGGCAAGACGCTGGAAGTGCAGATTCGCACGCGCGAGATGCACGAGAATTCGGAACTGGGCATCGCCGCGCACTGGCGCTACAAAGAAGGCGGCAAGCGCGATCCCAAGTATGAGGAGAAGATCGCGTGGTTCCGATCGTTGATGGACTGGCGCAACGACGTGCCCGATGCGCGCGAATTTGTGGACTCGCTCCGATCGGATGTCTTCCAGGATCGCGTATACGTCTTCACACCCAAAGGCAAACTCATCGACATGCCGGCGGGCAGCACGCCCATCGACTTTGCCTATCACATCCACACCGACGTGGGCGATCGCTGTCGGGGCGCGCGCGTCAACGGCAGCCTGGTCTCGCTCGACTATCAATTACAGACCGGCGACCGCGTCGAGATCGTCACGGCCAAGCGTGGCGGCCCCAGCCGCGACTGGCTGAATCCCAATCTGGGTTTCATCAAGACCCAGCGCGCGCGCACCAAGATCAAGCAGTATTTCAAGAAACAAGATCGCGAGCAGAACATCGCGCAGGGCCGCGATATTTTGGAGCGCGAACTGCGCCGCCTGAGCCTGGAGGCGATGCAGTTGGAGGCTGTCGCCAGACTCTTCAATATCGATAAGGTCGACGACTTCTTCGAGAAGATCGGCGCGGGCGATATTAGTTCGCAAGCCATCGTCAGCAAAGTCATTGAAGCCGATCGCAAGGCCAATCCGCCCGCCGATGAGCCGCTGCCCTTAACGGCCCCATCCAAAACCGAGGTGTCCGGGCTGGCCGTGCGCGGCACCGGCGGCATGATGACGACGCTCGCCAATTGCTGCAAACCCGTGCCGGGTGATCCCATCATCGGCTTCGTCACGCGCGGCCGGGGTGTGATGGTGCATCATCGCAACTGCACCAACATCGTGCACAGCAACGAGACCGAGCGGTTGATCGAAGTGTCGTGGGGCAGCAGCCAGCGAACCTATCCGGTGACGATCAAGATCGCCGCGTACGATCGCGGTGGCCTGCTGCGCGACGTTGCCGCCGTCGTCGCCGCCGAGAGCGTCAACATGAGCAGCGTCAACGTGACCACCAATCGCAATCTGGCCACCTTCCTGGCGACGCTGGAAATCGCGGGCACCGCGCAGCTCTCCAAGGTGATGGATCGCATCGAGCGGCTGCCCAATGTGATTGAAGTTAAACGACAGTTGAGTTGATTGTTGAATGCAGATTTCTGATTGTTGATCCGCACATGCGCCTCCTTGAAAAACTCCTGCTATTAGCTGTATCACTGCTGGTCGCTTGTGGCCCGTCGTCTGGGCTGACGCCCCTGCCCTACACTGATGATTTCTCCAATTCCAGCAACGGCTGGAAAGTCGTCAACGATAAAGCCATCCAGATTCGTTATCAGGACGGGGCGCTGCACTTCACCATCGACGACCTCGATCAGATCGCGTGGTCGGTGGCGGGCAAGCGTTTCGATAACTTCACGCTCGACGTAGACGCCACGCAACTCGAAGGTCCCAGCGACAACAATTACGGCGTGTTGATCCGCTATCTGGACGAGAAGAACTTCTACCGGCTGGACATCAGCGGCGATGGTTACTTTGCCGTCAACAAATATCAGGCAGGCAAGTGGCTCAAACTGCAAGACTGGACGGAGTCAGCGGCCATCAAACGCGAGACAGCCACCAATCGTCTGCAAGTGATCGCGCACGGCAATCAGTTCACCTTCAACGTCAACGGTGAAACCGTGACGACTTTCACTGACGACGAATTCAAGCAGGGCGACATCGGTCTGACAGCCGGCACGTTATTCGACAATGCCGGCGTGCACATCGCGTTTGATAATCTCACGCTCAGCGAGGTTAAGCCATGAGCAATTGTCTGTTCTGCAAAATCATCGCCGGGGAGGTGCCGGCGACCATGGTCTATCGCGGCATCGACATCGTCGCGTTTCGCGACATTCATCCGCAAGCGCCAACACACATTCTGGTCGTGCCGATCAAGCACCTCGAATCGGTGGCCGCCATGCAGCCGGGCGATGTCGATCTCGTCGGTCGCCTCGTCGCAACGGCGAAAGACATTGCTCACAACGAAGGTTTGGCGGGCTTTCGCCTGGTCGTCAATACCGGGCGCGAAGCGGGTCAATCGGTCTTCCATCTGCACGTCCACGTCCTGGGTGGTCGATCCATGCACTGGCCGCCGGGCTAGCGAACGCGAAACACACGCACTGCCGAACTACCGCACTATCTCACTACGGAACTGATCAACTGAGGCAAACCATATGGAACTTAAACTCATCCCGATCGACAAACCCGAAGACCTGAACTTCATTCTGGGCCAATCGCACTTTATCAAGACCGTCGAAGATTTGCACGAAGCGCTGGTGCAGGCCGTGCCGGGCATCAAGTTCGGCGTGGCGTTTTGCGAGGCCAGCGGCCCCTCACTGGTGCGCGCCTCGGGGACAGACGATGATTTGATCGAGTTGGCAAAGAAGAACGCCTTCAGCCTCAGCGCCGGACACTCATTCATCATCATGCTCGGCGCGGGCTACTTTCCCATCAACGTGCTCAATGTCGTGAAGATGGTGCCGGAAGTGTGCCGCATCTTCTGCGCCACCGGCAACCCTACCCAGGTCATCGTTGCCGAAAGCGAACAGGGCCGTGGCATCCTGGGTGTGATCGATGGCGAGCGCACCAAAGGCATCGAAACCGAGGCCGATGTCGCCCAGCGCAAGCAGTTCCTGCGGATGATTGGTTATAAACTTTAATCCTGAACGTCTATGCCGAGTCTCTTATTTGATCCGACGCGCGATCCGTTTGACGCCTACCTGAACGCTCTGGCCAGGGCACATCTGGAGAACAAGAATGTCTTGCTAGAGCTGGGTGGTGATTGGTGTAGTTGGTGTCACCGTCTGGAGAAATTCATTCAGGATTCTGCCGAGCTCAGCGGCTTGCGTCGTCAACACTACGTGACAGTCAAGGTGTACGTCAGCAGCGAGTATGCAGACCCGAGCGGATTCTTGCAGCAAATACCGCCGTTTGACGGCGTGCCTCACTTCTTCGTTTATGCGCCCAATGGCGATTTACTGTGTTCGCAACCGACGGAACCGTTAGAAGAGGGCAGTTCTTACAACCACACGCGCGTCCGAGTTTTTCTGGAGCGTTGGACGCGCTCCCGCGCCGGATCGCGTCCACTCGATCTCAATGACGGAAGTGTATCCGCACTTCACTAAAGCGGCCTCTGCGCTCTAATGAAACGCGCCGACCTGATTGATTCAAGTCGGCGCGTTGTCTTGCATCCTGCTTCTTGCCTCTCGCTCGCTACGTGCGCAGCACCCCGATAAACGGCAGATTGCGGTAATACTCATCCACATCCAGACCATAACCAAACACAAACTCGTTCGGGATGTCGAAACCAACGTAATCCAGCGCCACATCGATCTCGCGCCGCTCGTACTTGTTGAGCAGCGTGCAGATCTTCAGACTGGCCGGTCCACGCGCTTGCAGTACGTTGCAGATATAACTCAGCGTGCGTCCCGAATCGATGATGTCTTCCACGATCAGGACGTACTTGTCGCGGATGTCGCGCTCCAGGTCCATGATGATGCGCACCACGCCGGTCGTTTCGCGCGCGCCGACGCCATAGCTGCTGACGGCCATAAAGTCGATCGAGTGCGGAATGTGCACCGCGCGCATCAGGTCGGTCAGGAACAACACCCCGCCCTTGAGGATGCACACCATCACCAGGTCTTTACCGGCGTAATCGGCGTCCAACTGCCGGCCCAGTTCGGCGATGCGTTCCTGCAATTTCTCCGGCTCGATCAAGATTTGCTCAGACGGCGAAGCGTATCCTAGCGCAGTAATCGTGTCAGGCATAATGGTCTCCTTCAGTGCGGCGCGGTATCTGATGACAATGCCGGCAGCGCGCCTCATACGACTCGCTGCCGCCGACCAGAATAATCGGATCGTCGTAGTTGGCGGGTCGGCCATCGATGAGGCGCTGCGTGCGACTGGCCTCGGCTCCGCAGACCACACAAATCGCGTGCAGTTTATCGACCCGCTCGGCTTCCGACATCAACTGCGGCATCGGGCCAAACGGCTCACCGCGAAAGTCCATGTCCAGCCCGGCCGCGATGACGCGCACGCCCCGATCGGCCAGCTGCTGTACCACGCGCGAAATATCACCGGAGAAGAACTGTACCTCATCAATGCCAATCACCGTCGTGTCCGGCGCGACACTGTTCAGAATCTCGACCGCGCTGGAGGCCGGAATCGCATCGTGGCCCAGTCCGTCGTGCGATTTTACCTGCTCCACTGCATCGTAGCGCGTATCGATCGCGGGCTTGAACACTTGCACGTGCTGCTTCGCAATCCGCGCGCGGCGCACACGCCGGATCATCTCTTCGGTCTTGCCGCTGAACATACTGCCGCAGATTACTTCCACCGATCCGCTGCGAGACTGCCCGTCCATCCTGCCTCCGGTCTCCGGGTAAAGTATAAAACAAAAGGGCAGAAGTCATGACAACTCTGCCCTTCGTATTCAACTTGCAGTAACGCGCTGCTCGCCAGGCCTTCGCGGCGCCGCTAGGCTTTGGCGGCGTCTTCGTCAACCAGCTCGACAATCGCCTGCTTTTCCTTGCGAGTCTTCTTCTTTTTGGTCGTCTCGACCACCGTTTCCTGCCGCTTTTCCAGACGCTTGATGAAGCGATCGACCTGGCCTTCCGTGTCCACGATGCGCTGCTCGCCCGTGAAGAATGGATGGCAGTTCGAGCACACGTCGGTGCGCAGCTCAGCCAGCGCCGCGCCGACGGTCCAGGTGTTGCCGCACGCGCAGACCACACGCGCTTCAGGATACCACTTGGGGTGAATGCCTTCGCGCATGATTAAGCCTGACCTTCCACCGGCGCAGCCGCCGCGATCGGTTGCACGCTGATGCGCTTGCGATCGCCCGGCAGCGGTTCAAAGACCACCACGCCGTCGGCCACCGCAAAAATTGTGTAATCCTTGCCCAACATCACATTCGCGCCCGGCTTGAAGTGCATGCCGCGCTGCCGCACGATGATGTTGCCGGAGCGCACCGCTTCGCCGCCGAAGCGCTTGACACCCAACCGTTGTGAGGTTGAGTCCTTGCCATTGCGGGCTGACCCGCCGCCCTTCTTATGAGCCATGATCTCTCCTTACTATTCTGACGGAAGTCCGGCCGACTGTCTCAACGGAGACGCCGGGTTTCCCGTCTTACTCGGTAACGATCTGCTGAACCTGCAGCCAGGTGTAGTTCTGGCGATGCGTGGCCTGCGTGCGATGCCGCTTGCCGCCGATGCGATACTGGAAGATCAGCGTGCGCGGGCCTTTGCTTTGCTCGGTCACACTGGCCACCACTTTCGCGCCGGCCACGGTCGGTTGACCAACTTTAACACCGTTGTCATCCGCCACCATAAACACTCTATCAATTTCGAACTGATCGCCGACCTGCTTATCGAGCCGCTCGACCTGGACTTTGTCGCCGACTTCGGCGCGATACTG
>JAUQXD010000882.1 GCA_030834835.1 Thermoflexales bacterium
CGCCCACTAGCTCGGCCAAACCCGTCGCGGTTGTCAGGCCGAAGGCGCTAATCAGGTAGTCGCTGTAAATGTCGAGCAGTTCGTTATCGTTCATGCTCAAAGTCTACACCAGCATAGCTAACTGCGTAAGGTGAGTTACCAATCTACCGATTGACTAACTTACCAATTCACCAGTTGACCAATTACCCACTTGCCTTTACACTCACGCCACGGGCCGGTGGCGAAATGGCAGCCGCAGGAGACTTAAAATCTCCCGTTCGAGAGAACGTGAAGGTTCGAGTCCTTTCCGGCCCACACGAGCGATCGACATCCGATCGCTCTTTTTGTTGCAAATCGGTGCAAATTCCCCGTGTGGGGGTTGGTGGATTTTGCGTTTTGGTGTAACCTTTAGCCTGATTCTGCGACTGATCTCATACTCAGTGGATCACAGATTGCAAGCGGAGGCGGCTCCCACGCCGCCGGATACGCGGGCGTGGGAGCCTGCTCTGCTATAAAACTGTGATCTACTTGAAACTCACATTGGACAACCAACATGAAAATTGCCATCGCCGCCGATCACGGCGGGTTTTCCCTCAAAGCCGATCTCGTGGATATGTTGCAGCAAGCCGGGCACGCCGTGGATGACCTGGGCGCGCATGAATATCTGGCGAACGATGATTATCCTGATTACGCTTTACTCGTCGGCAAGGCGGTTCAATCAGGCCGGGCCGAGCGCGGCATTGTGCTGTGCGGTAGCGGCATCGGCGCCTGTATCGCCGCCAACAAGCTCAAAGGCATTCGCGCCGGCGTGTGTCACGATACGTACTCGGCGCATCAGGGCGTGGAGCACGACGATATGAATGTGCTCTGCCTGGGCGCGCGCATCATCGGCGTGGAACCGGCCAAAGAGATCGTCACCGCTTTCGTCAATGCGCGGTTGAATACGGGTGAGCGCTATCAGCGGCGCTTGAACAAAGTGTTGGCGATTGAGCGGGAAGCGTAATTGTTTACCCCGAACACTGGAAACTTTAGTCGAGCGGAACCAGGGCGCCGGGATGAGAGGCATCACCCCATCTCTCCCTCTCTCCTTCGTTCTGTCCCTCTGTCTCGTCCCTGACAGGAGCCTGAGAACATGACTAACAATCTTCAGCAACTCGCGCAGCTAGGCCAGAGCATCTGGTACGACAACATCCAGCGCAAGATGATCACGTCCGGCGATCTCAAGCGCATGATCGCTCAGGGGCTGCTCGGCATGACGTCGAACCCCTCGATCTTTGAGAAGGCCATCGGCAGCAGCCGCGATTACGACGTGGCGATGCATCGCCTGGTGGGCGCCGGAGCCAGCGCGGAGGAAATCTACGACGCGCTCACGATCGAGGATGTAGGCCTGGCCGCCGATGTTTTCCAGCCGGTGTTCAAGCGCACCAACGGCGTCGACGGCTACGTCAGCATCGAGGTGTCGCCGAAGCTGGCGCACGATACCGCCGGCACACTGGCCGATGCGCGCCGCCTGTGGGGAATTTTGAAGCGCCCCAATGTAATGATCAAAATCCCGGCAACCAAAGAAGGCTTGCCCGCCATCGAGGAAGCGTTATTCGATGGCATCAATGTCAACGTCACATTGATGTTCTCGATGCAGCACTATCTTGACGTGGCCGAAGCGTACATTCGCGGCCTCGAGCGGCGCGCTGAAGCCGGGCTGCGGATCGATCACATCGCGTCGGTGGCATCGTTCTTCGTCAGCCGGGTCGATACACTGCTGGATAAAGAACTGGAGAAGATCGTCAAGGCCGAAGGCGAACTGGCCCCGCTGGCCGCCTCGCTGCCAGGCAAAGCCGCCGTCGCCAATTCGCAGCTGGTGTATGAGAAATATCGCGAACTCTTCGGCAGTGAGCGTTTCCAGAAGTTGGCGGCGCTGGGCGGCAAGTTCCAGCGCGTGTTGTGGGCCAGCACCAGCACCAAGAACCCTGCGTACCCAGACACCCTTTACGTCGATACGCTGATTGGGCCGGACACGGTCAACACTGTGCCGCCCGAAACCTACACGGCGATTCTCGATCATGCGGTGGTGCAGCGCACCGTCGATGCCACTTACGAAGCGGCGCGGCAAGTGGTGACCGATCTGGCGAAAGTGGGCATTGATCTCAATGTCGCTGGCGAGCAACTCTCAGTGGAAGGTGTCGATAAGTTCATCAAGTCGTTCGATGGGCTGCTCGGCGTGATCGAAGGCAAGCGCGCGCAGTTCCACACCCGACCGGTCGATCACGGCTCGGCAGCGCTGGGCGAGTATCAGGACGAAGTGGACCACGCCCTGACGCGCTTCAATCAGGCCAATGTGCCGCACCGCGTCTGGATCAAGGATGCGTCAGTCTGGTCGACCGAAGAGGTGCATGTCCACGAGATTATGAACCGACTGGGCTGGCTCGAAGTCGTCGCAAACATGCAGGCTCATCTGGGCGAACTGAACGCCTTTGCCGACGAAGTGCGCGCGGGGGGCTTCACCGATGTCGTCGTGCTGGGCATGGGCGGCAGTAGCTTAGGCCCGGACGTGGCCCGCATCACATATGGTCACGCCAAAGGTTATCCCAAACTGCACGTGTTGGACACCACTCATCCCGACTCCGTCGGCGCGCTGGACAAGAGCCTGAATGTGGTCAAGACTCTGTTCATCGTGGCGAGCAAGAGTGGCACCACCAGCGAAATCGACGCTTTTTACCGCTATTTCCGTGGTCGCGTCCGCGCAAAGTTGGGCGAGGCTTACGGTCAGAACTTCATCGCCGTCACCGATCCCGGCACCGCCCTGGGGGATGTCGCGCAGGCCGACGGGTTCCGCAAAGTCTTTATCAATCCGCCCGACATCGGCGGCCGCTATTCGGTGCTCTCGTACTTTGGCCTGGTGCCGATGGCGTTGACGGGCATCGACGTGGCGCAGCTACTCGATCGGGCGGCGGCGATG
>JAUQXD010000087.1 GCA_030834835.1 Thermoflexales bacterium
TAACGCTCATCACCCAGACCAGCCTGAAGATCTCCAGCATTGTCAGCGAGTTGTTGCTCCTGGCCGAAGTTCGCAAAGCCGAAGTAACGTTGACACCGTTGAATATGCCGTTCCTGA
Source organism: Thermoflexales bacterium (assembly GCA_030834835.1). Taxonomy (GTDB): domain Bacteria; phylum Chloroflexota; class Anaerolineae; order Fen-1058; family Fen-1058; genus JAGOBP01. The sequence continues at coordinate 118 of JAUQXD010000087.1, forward strand.
TCGATGAAGCACGCCGCCGCCTGATGGACATCGCCAACAAACAGGGGGCCGAAATCGGCGTGACAGAACCGGCGAGTTGGCCGGTGGCGCTGGGGTACGGTCCGTGGATCGAAGAAGTGTGGTTTAACTATTTGAGCAATGCCATCAAATATGGCGGACATCCGCCCCGCATTGAAGTCGGTGTCAAACCGGCGGCCGACGGGCAATTGTGCTTCTGGGTGCGCGACAACGGTCAGGGCATTACACCTGAAGCGCAGGTCCGCCTGTTTACGCCGTTCACGCGGCTCAATCAAGTGCGCGCTAAAGGCCACGGTCTGGGCCTATCCATCGTGCGCCGGATTGTCGAATATCTGGGTGGCCGGGTCGGCGTAGAAAGTTCGCCCGATCAGGGGAGTCTATTCTATTTCACGCTGAAGCCGGCCATCGAATGAGACACGGTTACAGCAGCGGATCACATCGCGCTCTGATTGCCGCTCTGCTGGTGTTGTCAGTCGCTGCGACGGCCTGCGCCAGCCCCGCCTATTCGCTGACGAACAGTTCCACGCCGTATGTGCGAGATGATCCAACCGAATACTATCTCTACTTGCCCGTCGATTATTCCCCTGAGCGCGAGTGGCCGCTGTTTGTCGGCATCCACGGTTTTGATGGCTCCGGGCTTGACTGCCTGTCCATGTGGCAAGCCTATGCCGATCAACACGGTTTCGTGTTGGTTTGTCCGTCGCTGGCCGAGGAAGGCGGCGGCTGGTATCAAGACCAGGGCGAGGCCACCTTGAGCAAGGTTCTGCAACACGTCGCTCAGGAGTGTCATGTCCAACCCCGCATCTTCCTGGCAGGCTTCTCAGCCGGCGCGACTTTTGCACAGGGCTTTGCTCTTGTTCACCCCGCCGAGGTGATCGCCGTTGCGACGCTATCAGCCGGTTCTTACTACGAACCCGACGCACAGGCCCGGAGCGTGATCTTCCTGGTGGTGATTGGTGACCGGGATAGTCCGGCGGGTATCCGGGGCGCCGAAAATTTCACCCAGGCGCTGGAACAGGATGGCTTTTCAACTGAACTGCGTGTTCTTCCCGGTGTGGGCCATGCCGTATCGACCGAGGCCAAAGAACTGACGATCGCTCTGTTCGATCGCCTGTTCCAGAATCACTGAGGTTTGGTACATTGGCGAACTATGATCAACGGGGCGGCGGAGTGGAAACGCAAGACAAAGCCGCGAAAGTTCAATTGGCCCTCGCGGCGCGGCCTCCGGCCGATGATATGTAGCCTAATTTGGGCTAAAACTGGGTCCGAGGTCTTACCGATCAAATTAAGGTTCACGCGCAGCGATCTCCACTTCCATTTTGCCGGACTTTTCAAACTCCAACGTGAGTTTGATCTTGTCGCCGACATTGAGCGCGTGTTTGATCTTGATAAACATGACGTGCAGGCCACCGGGCTTCAACTCGGCCTGGCCGCGCGCCGGCACATTGACCGCTTTCACGGGTGCCATCATCATCATGCCGTT
>JAUQXD010000883.1 GCA_030834835.1 Thermoflexales bacterium
GGGATGACCGGGTCGCACAGCGACACCATGCACGAGCAGCGTGCCCAACTCCTGTACGATGCGCGCGGTGAAGTCTTCGCTACCGGCGGATGATCCCGCATTGATCAACACCAGATCATGCTTCGAGGCTGCATCTAGCACAGTCGCTTTGATCTGATCGAAGTTGTCGATCACGATGGGGTAGCGCGTCGCAATCGCGCCCCATTGTTCCACTTCAGCCGCAAGGACGATCGAGTTGTATTCGATGATGTCACCGGGCTTCATGCCATGTTCGGCGGCATGCTCAACAGTGATCAACTCTGTTCCCGTTGGAATCACGGCCACACGCGGTTGGCGTCGCACGTTGACGGTGGCATGACCGCTGCCCGCAATCGCACCGAGATCGACCGGGCGCAAAATGTGATTGGCAGGCAAGACCAATTCGGTGGCGACCATGTCTTCGCCCAGTGGCCGCACGGCCGTCCACGGCGCGATCGGCGCACGAATCTCGATGCGCGTGTTGCCGATGGGCTGCACGTTTTCGATCATGATCACGGCATCCGCCCATGCAGGTAAAGGATCGCCGGTATCGACGTACTGCGCTTGCTCGCCGAGTGTCAGGTGCAGCGGCGTTGTATCGTTGGCTGATGACGTATCTCTGGCGCGCACGGCGTAGCCATCCATCGCGCTGGCGTGATACGCGGGCGAGGAGACATTGGCCCAGATTGGCTGCGCGGTGATGCGGCCCAACGCTTGCGCCACGGGCACATCTTCACCTTCGAGGGGCTGCCATTGCCCCAACGTTTTCAACGCGTCCGTGAAACGTTGCCAGGCTTCTTCCAGTGGAATGTCTTCGAGATAAATTTTGCGGGACATAGTGATCGCCGTTACTGTGATTGAGATGTGAGTCGTTGAGCGTACACGCCCAATTGATTGCCCACCGGTCGTTCGCGACCCGGGATACGAGCGTCGATGGGCGAATTCAAAATGTGTGGCCGGCCACTTAGATCCTCCATGACCAGCGTCGATGATCCACCGCCGTCGAGATTGATCATCGAGTCAGCGCCGTACTCGATGCCAATGAGCGCCAGTTCTTCCAGTTGCACGCCCTCGCTGTAATTCGGCTGGCGGCCGTCAATAACGAGCAGTATCAAAGTCCGCCCGAATCGATCGAGCGCGACGGCGGTGCGCGGGTGGAGACCATCGTAATATTCGCCCGGCATGATTTTGTTAGTCACCTGACCGTTCTCGACGATCATCGGCAGCCCTGAAATAGCGTTGTAAATGTCGTCGTCGGATGCATCGAAGCGAACGGTGTTGTCGCGCGAGAGATACAGCGTCGGGCGATTATCGGCAGTCGGCGAATAGACCATGCCCCTCGAGGCCGCCAGACCGTTGATGTCGGTTGGATCGTGCAAACGCGGGTAGTAGTCAAAGATCGAGTGATGCCACCACGGATAGAAGAAATCGCCGTTGATCGCGATTTGTAGATCGTATCCGTCCAGAAATTCCGAAGTGTATCGAGCGCGGACCTCATGTCCATCGACTGGTTCGCCCGGCGAGACAAGGAAACTCAACCCCGGTGCGCCCAGATCGATCTTGACGACATGAATGACCAATGGTCTTGGTTGCTGCCGTACATCGCGAATGTACGTGATGCCTTCAAACAGCGTTTGCTGCAAATTCGTTGGCTGCGGGCGATGGTCGCTCCAGAAGAAAAAGCCACCGACGACAACAGCAATCACCGCCGTCAGGATGACAGGCGTCCACAGTAGGACTCGTTTGAGCCGCTTCAAAACAACTTGACCTCAACCATCTCCCCCGCCGCCACGCCATTCGCATCGATGGGAATGATCATCATCCCATCAGACTTCACGAGCGTATAAATCAAATTGCTCTTGCCGAAGACCGGTTCGGCCCACACTTCACCGTCGCGGTCGATCAACTTGACTTGAATGTAGTCCACGCGCCCCGGCACGGAAGCGAGATTGTGCGTCAGTCTCGCTTTCATAGTATTTTGATGCGGCGGCCGAGCGCAGCCTTGCAAGCGCCATAACGTCGGCGTGATGAATAGATCGCCCACGACCAGTGCGCTGACAGGATTGCCTGGCAGGCCAAACACCGGCTTGCCGTCACACACCGCCAGGATCGTCGGTTTGCCAGGCTTGATCGAGACGCCGTGTACCAGCACGCCGGGCTTGCCCAACCGCTCGATCACGTCGCTGGTCATATCGCGCACGCTGACGGATGATCCCGCCGAGAGCACGAGCGCGTCCGATTGATCGATCAAGTCCTTCGCGGCTTGATAGAGCGCGTCGAAGTTATCGCGAATGATGCCGCCCGATTGAGCCACGCCGCCCGCGCGCGTCACGATGCCGCTAATCGAATACGTGTTGACATCGCGCACCTGGCCGGGCTGCGGCTCAAATTGCGGATCGATCACTTCGTCGCCCGTCGCCAGAGTGCCCACGCGCGGCTGGCGCGCAACGGTGACGTGTGTGATGCCCATCGCCATGAGGCCGCCCAGATCCTGCGGGCGCAGCACGTGACCCGTCGAGAATAATTGATCACCGGGTTTCACATCTTCGCCCACTTGCAAGACATTCTCACCGGGTGCGACGGCGCGCATCACTTCGATTTCGGTCTCGGTCGTTTTCTGCGTGCGCTCGATCTGCACGACGGCGTCCGCGCCATCAGGCAGCATGCCACCCGTGTGAATGACCGCCGCTTGCCCGGCGCGGACTTCGACGGTCGGCGCCTGACCCATCGGGCATTCGCCCATCACCGTGAGGTAGGCGGGCAACGCTTCGCTTGCGCCAAACGTATCCGCGGCGCGCACGGCGTAGCCGTCCATCGTGCTGCGGGCAAAGGCGGGCAGGGCGCTCGTCGCGATCGGTGATTCGATCAAGACGCGATCGAGCGCGGCGGCCGTCGGGATGGTCTCAATCGCGATCGGGCGCGAGAGATGATCGAATAGTTTTTGCAGCGCGGCGTGCGGCGTCGAAACGGTGAAGAGTTCGGGCATAGTGTTATTGTGCGGCAAGTCGGTGACTTGCCAGTTGCCGGGGCAAGTTATCAACTCGCCTTACAGGGGCTTTCCGAATTTGCTGTAACTCCATTCCCAGTCTTCACTGGCTGGAGCCAGACCGGCTTTGACCGGATTGGATAATACGTATTGCAGAATGCGTCGGTATTCGGCATCATCCCGAACAATGTGATCGTAATTTTCGTGTTGCCAGAATTCGCAGTACGATGCAACAGTGCATTGGCCGCTTGAGCCGTATGTCTTTTCAGCGAATGCATTATGGCTGACAGTGTATGATATTCGACCTCATTTTTCTTCAGCGGCGTAAAGACGACATGCGCATGGTTGGGCATGAGGCTGTATCCGTCGAGCGCATAGGCCTTTCCATCACGATAATGCAAGCCTTCTGCAACAAGGCTTGCGACTTGGCGGTCACGCAGCCAGTGTGGGCCATAGCTGGAAGTATCAAGTTCAGTATCCCACTTGGCAAACATGCGTCTGTGTTCGACATAGGCCTGCTGCGACTTCATAGCCGAATCGCTGATCCTATCTAATTCGCGGTCAATTCGAGCCGCTTCTTCCATAAGTCGCCTGATGACTTCCACGGGCAGCGAATTTGCCAGGCGAAATGTCACGAAGACAGTTGAGCCGGGCGGCTGATAATGTGGCAAGTGGCGACGATAAAACAACTGGTAGTCGAGGTTGCTCATCGGCGTATCACCAGGCCGGATTGGGGCAAGATGCCATCTTGCCCTACTATGCAAACAGCAATTTGAATTGTTCGGCTGTCAGCGGCGCATACTGTGCCAGTGCCAGATTCTCGCTGACGTGCCGCGCGCGGCCCATGCCGCACAGGGCAGTCGTAACGCCCGGCGTCGAGCGCGCGAATTGCAGGCAGCGCTGCGCATCGGTGGTCAAGCCCTCGAAATTTTCGCGCAGGGCCTCGGGTAGTTGGCCCAGCAG
>JAUQXD010000884.1 GCA_030834835.1 Thermoflexales bacterium
TGGTCGATCGCCAAAGAGCAAGCCCGCGTCCAACTCACCGTCGAGCCGAACGCGGGCCATGTGGCACGCTACGCGGAACTGCTACCGTTGTTTGCAGATACTTATCGGGCATTAGAACCAATCTATGCTCGACTACACTAAATTGGACACAGATTACACAGATTTCCACAGGTGCTTTATCTGTGTAATCCGCGGAATCTGTGTCCGAGTAGGCTTTTACTTCACGGCTCGCCCAAATTCTTCGATAGCCTGATCTGACAGCGGATGATTGCCCATCTCCAGCATCAAGGCCAGCGGCACAGTGACCGCGTGCGCGCCCGCGATGACAGCCTGCACCACTTCGGCCGGGGACTTGAGGCTCGCCACCAGAATCTCCGTTGAAGTCTCGCATGCATCGATCACATCTCGCATCTCTGAGACCAGAGCCAACCCGTCACCCTGCAAGCGCGTGCTGCGATTGACGTAGGCGATAGAGTATGTCACGTTGGCCTGACAACTCAGGTATGTCTGCGCCGCGCTGTAACTGGCCGTCATGCCCACCTTCACGCCTTCTTTGGCGAACTTCGCCGCCAGCGCCAGATTCTCCGTCGTCATGGCAATCTTCAGCGCGATGTTGGGGCGCAGCGCCAGCACGCGCCGTGCTTCGGCTTCACGCTCCGACACGGTGGGCGAAGTTAATTGGTAAAACACCGGGCCGGGGCAGATGTCGGCCAATTCCGCGACGATGTCGAAGGGCTTGCCGTTCACTTTGGCCATCAACGTCGGATTGGTCGTGATGCCGCCGACAAAGCCCAATGCCATCGCTTGCCGCGCTTCGGCGGCGACTGCTGAATCCAGGAACAAAGTCACGTCACATCTCCTCTGAAAATATACTTTCACCGCCAAGGCGCAAAGAAAAACTTGGCGTCCTGGCACCTTGGCGGTTTTGGTTGTGCGCGCCGATTATACTCGCATTCGGTGGAACAAAACAAAAGCCAGCGGGTTGTCCGCTGGCCGAATCACAGCATGCAACGCAGAACGCGCTACTGCTTTGACGCCAGGATTGGATCGATGATGTCCGCAAAGACTTGCAGCCCCTGCGGACCGATGATGGGCTGGCCGTTCACGAAGAAACCGGGCGCACCTCTGAGTTTGCGTTCAAAGCCCTCGTGCTGCTGAGCGTTTACGCGATCTCGAAAGCGGCGGGACGTGACACAGTCTTCAAACTGCGCCATGTTCAGACCAACTTCGGCGGCGTAAGCCTTCAAATCGGTCGCTTCAATCGCTCCGTCGTGAGTGTAGGCTGCGTCGTGGAATTCCCAGAATTTGCCCTGCTCGTGCGCGCATTGTCCGGCTTCGGCGGCTTTGGGCGACAGCAAAGTGATCACGGGGAAGTCCCGCCAGACAAAGCGAATTTGATCGCCATACCTAGCGCGCAGTTCATCGAGGACGCCTTGTTTATACCAGAACCAACAGGATGGGCAACCGAAATCAGCATACTCGATGATGGTGATCGGCGCGGTCGCCGGACCAAGCGACGGGGCCGCGTCGAGGGGCGCAGGATCGATCGGCGTGGAAACCGGTTCGGGCGGCGCGGTTGTGATCGAATCGGACGCGGGCGCACAGGCACTCAGCACACCGATGATCAGCAGCCCGACAACCACGCGTCGCTTCACGAGTGTTTCTTTCGGAAATAGAACAGGCTCTGAATACCGATGAAGATCAGCGTGAGGACGCCAACCCCGATGCGCGTCCACCACGAACTGAGCGTGCCGTTGTATTGCAGAATGGAGATGATCGTGCCTTCAATCAGGACACCAAACAGCGTGCCAAAGACATTACCCACGCCACCAGTCAACAACGTGCCGCCCATGACGACTGAAGCAATGGCATCCAGTTCCATGCCCGTCGCGAACTGACCGTAACCGGCCAGCAGCGAAATACTGAAGACGATACCAGCGAGGGCGGAGCAAAAGCCGCTGAAGGCATAGACCAGAATTTTCGTGCGGCCGACCGGCAACCCCATCAACATGGCCGATTGTTCACTGTTGCCGATCGCGTAGACCGTGCGGCCAAAACGCGTGAAGAAGGCCAGATAGATCGCCACGAGCAGCAGCACCGGACCGACCAGCGCGTAAACGTACACGTACGCTTTATCAAAAAACGGAATGTGGATCTGGGTCAGAGCCAGCGACTTATAGAAACTATCTGTAATCGTCACGGAGGTCAGGCTGATGATGTACGCCATGCCGCGCGCAAAAAACAGGCCCATCAGGGTCACGATAAACGCCTGCACTTTGAAGAAATGCACGATCGAGCCTAAGACAAACCCCAGCGTGGTGCCCATCAACAGCATCAACGGCATCACCACCAGCGGGCTGGCGCCATCGCGCAGCAGCGCGGCCGAGGCCGCCGTCGTCAGGGCCAGCACCCCGCCCACCGACAGATCGATCCCGCCGGTCAGAATCACAAAGGTCATGCCGATGCTGACGATCAACAGCGAGCCGTTGTTGATGAACAGGTTGAAAAACGCCTGCGGCTTTTGCATGGCGGGATACATCTGCGCGCCAATCAAATAGGCCAGGATAAAGATGGTGATGGTGGTCAGCAGCGGACCGTAATGCAGCAGGAGAGGTTTAATTCGCCGCGCCATGTCGGGGTCCTTTTCGCTCAAGGAGTCGATTCAACAGCCGTCGGGTCTGGTCGGAATACAGGAGGATCACGATCAAGACCAGCACCGCTCGACCGGCCAGCAGGGCGTTCGCCGGTACGCCGAAGGTATACATGGACAGGGTGAACGTCCAGATGACGAGCGCACCGATCACGCTGGCCAGCAGGGAAAATCGCCCGCCCGACATCAACGTCCCGCCCATGACCACGGCCAGAATAGCATCCAGTTCATAGTTGAGGCCGTTGTTATTGCCATCGGCGCTGTGGACATACGAACTGAGGATCAGACCGGCAATCGCGCCGCAAAAACCGCAGAAGGTATAGGCCAGCAGCTTGACATTCTTTTCATTGATGCCGCTGTAATAGGTCGATTTGGAATTGATGCCGACCGATTCGATGAACAGACCGATCGAGGTTTTTCGAA
>JAUQXD010000885.1 GCA_030834835.1 Thermoflexales bacterium
TCAAAGTATAATCGAGCCGGGGGCATTCGTCAAGTCATTTTCAGCCGTTGGCAGCAGTCCTCAATTTGAGTTGCAGACGCTCGCGACGGATTGTCAAATCCGTTGGACAGGCCGCTGGATTGTCAAATCCAGCGGGAGCGGTTAAGTTTAAATTGACAGGCGTTGTGCCCGTTAGTTAGCCCGCCATGATTGAGCATTTATGGATGAATCGGCCTTGATTCAATCTGCTCGCAAAGGCAATCTGGATGCCTTTAACACGCTGGTGTTGACCTATCAACATCAGGTCTACAACCTTGCCTATCGGATTATGGGCGAGGAAGCCGCCGCCTCAGACGCCACGCAAGAGGCGTTCATCTCCGCCTACAAAAACCTCAAGTCGTTTCGCGGCGGCTCGTTCAAGAGTTGGCTGCTGCGCATCGTCACCAATGCCTGCTATGACGATCTGCGCCGCCGCAAACGCCGTCCGGCCACTTCGCTGGACGAATTGACCGATGGCGAAGATGGTGAGGCCGAGTTCGATGTGCCCGCGCCCGAAGATGGCCCGGAGGTCATCGCTCAGCGGCACGAACTGGCTGGCCTGATTCAGCGGGGCATCACCACGCTGCCGGATGATCAACGCCTTGTGCTGGTGCTGAGCGATGTGCAGGGGATGAGTTACGAAGAGATCGCGACGATGACCAACAGCAACCTGGGCACGGTCAAATCGCGGCTCAGCCGGGCGCGGGGCAAACTGCGCGAATATTTACAGGGGCGGGGGGAACTTCTGCCGGAAATTTATCGTCTAGATGGTGACCCAGTTTAGCGACAATGGGAAAGATGCAGCTATGGCACAGTTAACCGATCACATTCGCGCCGGGGAACTCTTCTCGGCTTATATTGACCAGCGCGTCACAGCCGACGAACAAGCCTTCGTTGAGCGGCATGTGGCAGCGTGCGCGGCTTGCCGCGCGCAGCTGCAGGCCACCCGATCGATGGTGGCGGCCCTGAAGGCCATGCCCGTGGTCAAAGCGCCGCGTTCCTTCGTGCTGCCCAAATCAATGGCCGTGCAACCGAAGCCATCGATCTTCACCTGGTATCCGGCGCTGCGCCTGGCGACGGCTTTTGCTGCGATTGCGTTTGTGCTGGTATTTGCGGGTGATCTGTTGACTGTGCGGCCTGACGGCGGCAACAACTTCGTCATGTCGGCTTCGTCACCGGCAGCCGCCGCGCCGACCGCCGCGCCGCTTGCGGCTGAACAGGCGCCCGCCGCCGGGCAGACAATGAAGGCGTCTCCTACCGATCAACCACCGTCTGCCGCACCTGCTCCTGCCGGGGCAGCGCGCGCGCAACCGACGGCGACCATGGATGCGACTGCGCTCAGCGCACAGATGGCCCCGACTGACACCGTCGCCGCCGACGCGATGACGGATACGGTCGAAACGACGGCAACCGGCGCATTGACGATGGCCGTTGAACCAACCCCAACGCCCGCCGTTGAAGCACTGGTTCCGGCTGTGACGACCGCAGTTCCAGCGGCAATCGATCCGCTGCGACTCGCCTCGATTGTGCTGGGTGGGCTGGTGGTGGTACTCGGCGCAGCCACGTTGATTATTCGACGCGGGGTTTAGCAATCCACCACGTGCTTGAAATAGAACGGGGCAGCTGATCATCATCAGCTGCCCCGTTTTCATTTTCACTTTGTACGCAGCAAAATCGGATCAGGCAGAGGATGCGTCCAACCTTGCCGCGGCCGCTTCGACAAACGCCTTAAACAACGGATGCGGCCGATTGGGCCGGCTCTTGAATTCGGGATGGAACTGCGAGCCAACCATAAACGGATGATCGGCCAACTCCGCGATCTCGACCAGGCGGCCATCGGGTGACAGGCCGCTGAGCACCAGCCCGTTCTTCTGCATCAAGTCGCGATAAGCATTGTTGAATTCAAACCGGTGGCGATGCCGTTCGTGCACCATCGCCGCGCCGTACGCTTTGGCCGCGCGCGTGCCCGGCACCAGCGCGCAGGGATAGCTGCCCAGCCGCATCGTGCCGCCCATGTCCGAAATGTCGCGCTGTTCGGGCATCAGATCGATGATGGGATAGCGCGTGGTGTGATCGAATTCGGTGCTGTTCGCGTCGTCGTCGTTGACGACCGAGCGCATCTTTTCGATGCACATGACCTGCATGCCCAGACACAGCCCCAGATAAGGCACATTGTTCTCTCGCGCGTACCTGGCCGCCACGACCTTGCCTTCGATGCCGCGATAGCCAAAACCGCCGGGCACGACGATGCCCGCGACTTTCTCCAACCGATCGAGCCCGCGCCCCTTCTCCAGGTCCTCGGACAAAATCCAGTCGATCTGCACGTCGACGTCGTGCGCCACGCCCGCGTGATACAGGCTCTCGCGCACGCTCATATACGCGTCCTTCAACTCAACGTATTTGCCGACGATGGCGATCGGGAGCGGTTCTTTCGCCTTGCGCATCTCTTCGACCATCTGCCGCCAATCTGATAGATCAGGCGCGGCCGAGGCATTGAGGTGCAGCCGCTCGATCAAGAAATCGCCCACGCCTTGTTCTTCGAGCAGCAGCGGGACGGAGTACAGGACATTGGTCGTGACCAGCGGAATCACCGCGCGCGTTTCAACATCGGTGAACAGCGCGATCTTTTCGCGGATGGCGTCGTTGATGGGCAGATCGGACCGCAGGATGATCATCTCCGGGTTGATGCCGATGCTGCGCAATTCGTGCACCGAGTGCTGCGTGGGCTTGGTCTTCAACTCATTCGTCGCGCCGATGTGGGGGAGCCACGTCGCGTGAATGTAGATGACGTTATCGCGACCCACGTCTTTGCGCATCTGGCGGATCGCTTCCAGGAACGGCAGGCTTTCGATGTCGCCGACCGTGCCGCCGACTTCGACGATCACCACGTCGGGATTGGTGGCCTTGCCCGCCAGCGCGATGCGGCGCTTGATCTCGTTGGTGATGTGCGGAATGACCTGGATCGTGCCGCCCAGATAATCGCCGCGCCGTTCTTTCGAGATGACTTCAGCGTAGATCTGACCGGTCGTGGTGTTGCTGGCTTTGGTCAAATTCTCGTCGATGAAGCGCTCGTAGTGGCCCAGATCCAGATCGGTTTCCGCGCCGTCTTCGGTCACGAAGACCTCGCCGTGCTGATACGGACTCATTGTACCCGGATCGACATTGATATAGGGATCGAGTTTTTGCATCGTGACGCTGACGCCGCGGCTCTTCAACACACGACCGATCGAGGCGGCCGCCACGCCCTTGCCTACGCTCGACACCACCCCGCCTGTGCAGAAAATATACTTTGGCATTTTTCCTCCAAATGCATAGTGCATAATTCATAGTGCATAATGCCAGTCGCCGGGTTTGGTCCTTGGCATTATGCACTATGCATTACGCATTGAGAATTAAAAGGCGGTGGGGAGGGTCACTTTAAGGGCGACTCTCCCCACCGTCGAGTTTCGATTATTCAGTTGCCGGGCGATGCCAGTTGGGGCATCAGGCTCCTTTGCTAAACCAACCGTTCAAGATCAGCAGCCGCGCGCCGCATGTCCAAAAAGATCAAGCCCAGCCGCGCCTGTTCACGCGCCAGCACCGTCAACACCGCGTCTTGGCCCACCGACATCAGGATGACGTAACCGTTATCGCCGCGAATGTACACCTGATCGAGCGTGCCACGCCCCAGTTCGGTTGAAATGCGCTCGCCCAACGACAGCATGGCGGCTGACATCGCCGAGACGCGATCTTCTTCAACGCCGGCCGGCAGTGATGAGGCCATGATCAACCCGTCGACTGACACGACGGCCGAAGCTTCCACATCCGGTGTACCTGCCTGTAAATCTCGCAAGCGATCTACCATCTGTTCGGTGCGTGACTTGGGCATGTAGCAGCTCCTTATAAATAATAGCGGATTTCACAGGTCGCGGACAATATACCACAGGTAAAAGGGCAAGTCAAACAAACTGCGCGCCAGACCGTGGAGGCGTATGGTATAATCGCCGCGCGCTCCAGAGAGCGTCTAGATCGGATGCAGTGTGTCACGAATTATTGTCTCGCTCGACCTCGAAACCACCGGCCTCGACCCGGCCCGGGACGCGATTATCGAAATCGGCGCGGTCAAGTTTCGGGGGGATGAAGTCCTCGATACCTTTTCGACGTTCGTCAATCCCGGCCGCGCCATTCCGCCCAAGATCACCGATCTCACCGGTATCACCGATCGGGATGTGAACTCCGCCCCGTCGATCTTCAGCATCACGCCGCGCCTGGTGTCCTTTGTACGCGACCTGCCCGTGATCGCCCATAACGTGGGCTTTGATCTCGGCTTTGTTCAGCGCCAGCGTGTGCTGCTCGACAATCTCGGTCTCGATACGATTGAACTGGCCGGAATGTTGATTCCGCACGCCGAGCGCTACAGCCTGGGTTCATTGGCGCGCACGGTCGGCATCGATCTGCCCGCCACGCATCGCGCGCTTGATGATGCCCGCGTCGCGCACGCCCTGTATATGAAGATGTTCGAGCGCGCCTGCGATATTCCTGTCAAAGTATTGGAAGAGATCGTCAAGCACGCGCAGAAACTCGGTTGGGCACCCAGTATCTTCTTCGAGGATGCGCTGAAAGCCGCCGCGCGCGGATCATTCACGGCGGGCAGCATCGGCGCGCAGCTCAAAGCCAAGGGATTAGCGCCAAAAGGGCAGGCGCCGATCTTTCAACCCAGGTCCGATGCGAAGCCACTCCGCCCGATCGAAACACCCGGCCCGATCGAGACCGATGTGATCGCGGCCCTGTTGGAAACCAACGGCGCGTTCGAGCAGACCTTCCCGCATTTTGAGCACCGCGCCCAACAGGTGAAGATGCTGCGCGCCGTCGCCGATGCCTTCAACAACGGCCAGCACCTCATGGTGGAGGCGGGCACCGGCACCGGCAAATCGATCGCCTATCTGTTGCCCGCGATTCACTGGGCGGCGAAGAACGGTCAGCGCGTGGTGGTGTCCACCAACACGATCAACTTGCAGGAACAGCTGGCCGCTAAAGACCTGCCAGATTTGCAGAAGATTCTGCCCTTCGAATTTCGTGGCGCCGTGATGAAAGGCCGCTCGCATTATCTGTGCCAGACGCGCTTGCAACAGCTGCGCCGCACCGGCCCCACCACGACCGATGAAATGCGCGTGCTGGCCAAAGTCTTGCTGTGGTTGCCGACCACGGTCACTGGCGATGGCGATGAGTTGTTCATCCCCAATGCGGCCGAACGTGCCGCCTGGACGCGCCTCAGCGCCGACAACGAAGCTTGCACCACCGAGCGCTGCGCGACGACCGATTGCTTCTTCCATCGCGCGCGGCAAGCGGCCGAAGCTGCCCACGTGTTGATCGTCAATCACGCGCTGCTGCTGGCCGATGTGGCGGTAGCGAATCGCGCGCTGCCCGAATACGATTATCTGATTATCGACGAAGCCCATCACCTTGAAGATGCGACCACGCAGCAGTTGAGCTTCAACATG
>JAUQXD010000088.1 GCA_030834835.1 Thermoflexales bacterium
ATCCTCGCGGCGCAGATTCAATCGCAGCGCGATTCGTCGCACGTCGGCCACAGGCAATTCTGCCAGCCAATACGCCCAGCCCAAAAACGCCTCAACCGGACGGGACAACCGCGCGCCCGATCGAACATCGACGCCCAACGCCGGATCGATCTGCCGCAGCACGCCCCACTCATCCAGCCGCCGCACAGGCCGATCGGGTTGGGGTTCATGAAACAGTAATTCGATCTCGTGCCGTAATCGATCGCCGCTAATTTGATCGATCACGGGCAGCGCATCTGGTATCAACGCCAATGTTTCAGACGCAACTTGCCAGTTGAAGCGCTGTTCAAAACGTGCGGCTCGAAACAGGCGCGTGGGATCATCGATAAAACTGCGCGGGTGCAACACCCGCACGATGCCCGCCTGCAAATCGCGTTCACCGCCGTACAGATCGATCAACTCGCCGAAGTGATCGCCGTCCAGCCGCAGCGCCAGCGCGTTCATGGTGAAGTCGCGCCGGATCAGATCGGTCGCGATGGTGCCACGTGTGACATCGGGCAGGGCGCCGGGCCGCGCATAGGTCTCGGTGCGCGTCATCGCCAGATCGATCGATCGGGTCCGATCGGGCGCGAGCCATTTCGCCGTACCGAAGCGAGTATGCACCGTTAACTGGCCGCCGGCTTCAGCCATCAACGCGCGCGCCAGATCGATCGCTTCGCCTTCGACCGCCATATCCAGATCGATCACCTGGCGGCCCAACAGGCAATCGCGCACCGGGCCGCCCACCAGATAAAGCGCCGTGTGCCGGAGCGCAGCCAGACGCGCCAGACGCGCTACGACCGCCAGGTCGGCCGGACTCAACGCAGCGCGCAGTCGTTCGGCATAAGACATATGTCCCTCGCCTGGCGATCTACGACGCGGTAGTGGCCGTGGCAGTCGGCGTCACGGTCGGCGTCTCAGTTGGCGTCCCTGTCGGTGTCACCGTCGGTGTGAGTGATGGCGTCTCTAGCGGCGACGTAATGGTGGTGGGCGTCGGGCTGGGTGATGGTATGGCCGTATGCGTCGCAGTCGGCGCAGCCGGTAGCGGCGTGAAGGTTGGCGTCGGCGGAACTTCGATGGGCCGGTCGGTCGGCGTAGGCTCCAGGGTTGGCGGCTCCACGGGCAGTGGCGGCGGCTCGGTCGGCGGCGCCTCCGTTACGGCCGCCTGACTGTCGGGCGTCACCAGCGGAATCACCTGCGAATTAATCAACGGGGTCGCCAGCAGACCGGTATCAAACGAGGCCGGCGTCGGCGTGGCATTCTGACTGCCCGCCCCGCCGCCAAGCCACGCGCCCAGACCTAAGGCCCCCAGCGCGAACAAGACAAAGATCGATCCGAAAATGGCGACCGACGGCTGCCACAGGCGAATCTCGGCGCGGGCCACCTCACCACCGATCGGTTGTGGCGCCAATCCGGCCAGAATCGCAATGACCGAACCGGCCAGCGTGACATAGACGCCCAGGCCGATGCCGGAGATGGTCGAGAGCGATTGAGTGCC
>JAUQXD010000886.1 GCA_030834835.1 Thermoflexales bacterium
TTTGTGGTATTCTCTCGCCGCGCCGTAAGGTGCGCCGCGTTAATCAACATGTAAAACTGAATACGCAATACTCTTATCCAGAGAGGCGGAGGGACCGGCCCGATGATGCCTCGACAACCAGCTGGAAGTTGGATGTTAGATGTTGGAAGTTGGACGGCGACGTTCCAATCTCCAATTTCCAACCTCTAATCTCCAGGCCAGGTGCCAAGTCCGGCAGAGTGTTCTGGAAGATGAGAGCGCAACCACCGTTGTTTGTGTCGCCTCTTCTTGCACTCAGAAGCGGCGATTTTGTTTACATACCAACTCACTATTTCAAGGAGATTCGATGAGTACTACGTTTATGACTTCGAAGCAGACGTTCTTTACGTCCGAATCGGTGACGGAGGGCCACCCTGACAAGATGTGCGATCAGATTTCGGACGGTGTGCTCGACGCGATGCTGGCACAGGATCCGCGCTCGCGTGTGGCGTGCGAGACGGCCACCACCACCGGCCTGATTGTGGTGATGGGTGAAGTCACCACCAATGCCTACGTTGAGATTCAAGACGTGGTCCGTGACATCGTGGCGGGCATCGGCTACACCGATGGCTCCTTTGGTTTCGACGCGCGCACCTGTGGCGTGCTGGTGTCGCTGAAGGGCCAGTCGCCGGACATCGCGATGGGTGTGGACGATGCACTGGAACACAAGAGCGGTGAGATGTCCGACGCGCAGATCGAAGCGGTGGGCGCGGGCGATCAGGGCATGATGCTGGGCTACGCGTGCAATGAGACGGAAGAACTAATGCCGTTGACGATTTCACTGGCGCACAAGTTGTGCCGCGAACTGGCGGCGGCGCGCAAGTCCGGCCAACTGCCGTGGCTGCGGCCCGATGGCAAGAGTCAGGTCACGGTGGAGTACAACGCCGGCCGGCCCGTGCGCGTGGACACCGTGTTGATTTCAACACAGCACGATGCCAACGTCGGTCATTCGACGATCAGCGAAGAAGTGATCGGGCAGATCGTCCACAAGGTGGTGCCGGGTAATCTGCTGGATAAGCAAACCAAGTACTTCGTCAACCCGACCGGCCGCTTCGTCATCGGCGGCCCGATGGGTGATGCGGGTCTGACCGGCCGCAAGATCATCGTGGATACTTACGGCGGCGTGGCGCGGCACGGCGGCGGCGCGTTCAGCGGCAAAGACCCAACCAAGGTCGATCGCTCGGCGGCGTATTATGCGCGCTATGCGGCCAAGAACCTGGTCGCGGCGGGCGTGGCCGATCGGCTGGAAATTCAGGTGTCGTACGCTATCGGCGTAGCGCGGCCGTTGTCGTTGATGGTCGAGACGTTCGGTACCAACAAGATCAATAATGAGAAGATCGACAAGTTGTTGGCCGATCACTTTGACTTCCGGCCGGGCGCGATCATTCAGAATCTCAATCTGCGCCGCCCGATCTATCAGGCGACGGCGGCGTACGGTCACTTTGGCCGCAACGACATCGACGCGCCGTGGGAAAAGACGGACAAGGCCGACTTGCTACGCAAGGAAGCGGGGCTGTAGTTAAAGAAAACCTGTCAGGTCTCCAAAGACCTGACAGGTTTTTTTTATTCACGCCACATGGGGCGGGGGCGGATACTGGGCCTGGCCCTTTTTCTCTTCGTTGGTGAGCCACGCGGCAAACGCGATCAGCGTCGCGGCCAGGAAGATGCCGCCGCCCGGCACCCACATGATCGCGCCCGCCAACTGCTGATCGTCGAGCGGCGTCAGGCCAAAGACCTGCATCGCATTGCCATAGAACGGATAGATCACGCCCTGCGCAAAGGTGAAGATCGCGGCCAGGATGCTGCTGGTGACCATGTTAAAAAACAGGTACGCGATCTTGACGAAGTAGCTCATCGGTTTGTCGGGCGGCAACGCATGCAGGATCGGCGCCCACAGGAGCACGCCGGTCACCAGAAACATCGTGTGCTCGATAATGTGCAGGTTCGAGTCGCGCAGCGCGCCCTCGTAGAGTGACGGCAAATGCCACGCCCACAGCACCACGTTGAACACCCCGATCGCGATCAGCGGATGGGCGGCCAGCCGCAGCAGATGTTTAAGCACCGGAATTTTGAACAGGTAGTTCAGCCAGTAGCGCGGTGTGCCGATCAGCAAACAAATCGGCGCGACGATGGCGAGCAAAATGTGCTGCGTCATGTGCGCGGCAAACGAGGCATCATTGCTTAGCGCATCCAGTGGCGAGACCAACGCGATGAAGATCGTCAACAGGCCGGCTTTGAACCATACAATGTGGCGCGGTTTTACGTCCGTACCCCAGCGGCCGTCTTTGCGCGACAGATAGATCAAGTAGCCATACAACACGGCCTGGCTCACCAACATCATCAAAATGCTGGGCGCGAAGTTCCAGTCAAAGGTGGTGGGTGAAGCGGTTTGGTACAGCATAGAATCCTTGTGTGTCAGTAGAGGCGGCTCCCACGCCG
>JAUQXD010000089.1 GCA_030834835.1 Thermoflexales bacterium
GGGCGTCTCGGCCACGATGCGCTTGCTCACGCTGTAATACGAGCGCGGATCGTTCGGCTCGACGGCGGTGGGCGTGACGACCACGCGCGCGCCAAAGGCCCGCAGCAGACGCACTTTCTCCTGGCTCATTTTGTCGGGCATGACAAAGATGCACTTGTAGCCTTTGATCGCGGCCGCAATCGCCAGACCCACGCCCGTGTTGCCCGATGTCGCCTCGACGATGGTGCCCCCCGGCTTGAGGCGGCCTTCGTGCTCGGCCGCTTCGATCATCGCCAACCCGATGCGGTCTTTCACTGACCCGCCCGGATTCAAAAACTCCAGCTTGGCTAATACGGTACAGGGCAGACCCGTCGTGACGCGGTTCAACTTCACGAGCGGCGTCTGACCAATCACATCCAACACGGTATTGAAGTAATGCGGTGCAGCGTCTGGTGACATGCGTAACTCCCTGGCTGAAAAAGTAGGATTGGCAGAGTACCATGAAAGACAGAGGGTGTCAAAAGAATCCCCGCCGCAGTTGATCCCGCCTGGCGTTTGCCTTGTGTGACCAGATATGGTATTTTAGAAGTCAGATCATCATGTCCGTTTGCGTTGTGACTCTTTGACAGGAGAAGGAGCAACCATGAGAACCCGTCGTATCGTAATGCTGATCGCCATCGCCGCCCTGCTGCTTGCCAGCCAGGCCAGTGTGGCCGTCGCTGCCCCGCAGAGCAGCAACTGTGTCAAGTATCATCTGGTGCAGCCCGGCGAAAACCTGTTTCGCATTGGCTTGAAGTATGGCGTGACCGTCGAAGTCTTGATGCAGGCTAACGGCCTGTACAATCCCAACACGGTGTATGCGGGTCAGTCGCTGTGCATTCCCGGCAATGTGCCGGCCCCGGCCCCCAATCCGCAGCCGTCAGCGTGTAACGTCTACTACACCATCAAATGGGGCGACACGCTCAGTGGCATCGCCGCGCGCTACGGCGTCACCATGACCGCCCTCATGCAGGCCAACCGCATCGCCAACCCTAACTACATTTACGCCGGGATGATTATCTTGATTCCGTGCAAGCCGGGCGGTGGCACTGGCACCCCGACCACTTATGCCCAGTGGAAGGGCGAGTACTTCAACAACGCCGACCTCGCCGGCGCGCCGTCGTTCACGCGTAATGACGCCAACATCGGCTTCAACTGGGGCCAGGGTTGGCCGAATCCCAGACTGTCCGCCGACAATTATTCGGTGCGCTGGACGCGGTCGATCAACTTCAAGACCGGCACGTTCCGCTTCAACGTCAAATGGAGCGGCGGCGTGCGGCTGTACGTTGATGGCGTTCCATTCCTGGATGCGTGGGCGCCTGGCGCAGACGCGCAGGCGGTGGATGTCGCTCTGGGCGCCGGCTACCACACCGTGGTGCTGGAGTTCCACAAGACGACGGGCCAGGGTTACATCTATCTCTCCTGGGTGCCTGTCGCAGCGCCGCCCGGCCCCGGCCCGACGCCCATCCCGCCGCAACAGCCGGCCGGCAGCGCGTGGACGGGGTACTACTTCGCCAATCAATTCCTTGACGATCTGAAATTCACCCGCATCGATCCGGCGATCGACTTCAACTGGAACACCGACTCGCCCGGCCCCGGCGTGCCCAAAGACCTGTGGTCGGCCCGCTGGATCAGCACGCAGTACTTCCCCAGTTCCGGCGTCTATGAATTCTACGCCCAGGTTGACGACGGCGTGCGCATCTACGTGGACAACAACCTGGTCGTCAATGACTGGTTCGATCATCGCGGCGTGTCCAAAGGCACGGCCAACTTGAGCGCCGGCCCGCATACCGTGAAAGTGGAGTATTATGATTTCGGCCGCGATGCGATGATTACCGTCTGGTGGGCGAAGAAGTAGCCGCGCGTTATCGGTCAGTTTACAGCCCGATCGGTGTGAAGACCGATCGGGCTGTTTGTTGCCTGCGGGCTGTTGTTTCTGCGCCCGCGTCGCCGCTGGTCAAGCATCGACAGGGCGATTATAATCAGCCCCGTCAGGTTCATACTTCGCTCAAAGGACAACCATGTCACATGCACTGATCACAGGCGGCGCCGGCTTCATCGGCAGCCATCTGGCCGAAGCCCTGTTGGCGGCCGGCCACCGTGTAGTCGCCATCGACAATCTCTCCACCGGGCGGCTGTCCAACATCGCCCATCTGCTCGACCGATCTGAGTTTCAATTCGTCAACGAAACCATCCTGAATGAAACCGTCATGGATCGCCTGGTGAGCGACTGCGACATCATCTATCACCTGGCTGCCGCCGTGGGCGTGGAATTGATCATCAAGGATCCCGTCCAGACCATCGAGACGAATCTGCTGGGCAGCGAGACCGTGCTGCGGCTGGCGCGGCGCTATCGCCGCAAAGTCTTGATCGCCTCCACCTCGGAAGTGTACGGCAAGAGCGACGATTTGCCGTTTCGTGAAGACGCCGATCGGGTGTACGGCGCGACCACGAAGAGCCGCTGGAGTTACGCCGAATCGAAGGCGATGGATGAGTTTCTGGCGCTGGCCTATCATCAGCAATTTGGCCTGCCGATGGTCATCTGCCGTTTCTTCAACACCGTTGGCCCGCGCCAGACCGGCATGTATGGCATGGTCATTCCGCGTCTGGCTAAACAGGCCGTCATGGGTCAACCGCTCAGCGTACACGGCGATGGCCTGCAATCGCGCTGCTTCTGCAACGTGAAGGATACCGTGCGCGCCGTCATCGCGCTGAGTGAACATCCCGCTGCCGTCGGCCAGATTTACAACGTAGGCAGCCAGCACGAGATCACAATCCTCGATCTGGCGCGCCGCATCCTGGCGCGCGCGGCCAGTCAATCGGAGATCAAGTTGATTCCCTACGCCCAGGCTTATGCGGCCGGCTTCGAAGACATGCGCCGCCGCGTGCCCAGTATCGACAAAGTCAACGCCGCGATCGGCTGGCAACCCGTCATCGAACTCGATCAAACGCTGGATGAAGTCATTGCCGACGCCCGTGCGCAACTCCAACAACCATGATTGACTGGTGGGGGGTTTTCTCCAACGCAATCTGGATCGGCGGCGCGGCGCTGGCGCTAGCCGCGTTGAGCCATGCCAGCTGGCAGGCCAGCGTCGAGCATCAACGGCTGCGTCAGGCGTTGGGCCAATCGTCCAGTCAGGCGGCGCTCAACATTGCCGGAGCCTTGTTCTGTCTGGGCATGGCCGCCACCGCTCGTTA
>JAUQXD010000887.1 GCA_030834835.1 Thermoflexales bacterium
CAAGTGTCAGATCAATAAACGACGCACAGTCGTCAAACGCCAAAAACGCCGAATACGATAAAAACTCGCGCCCGAGAGTGTCGGGCGCGAGCGAGGTTTAGTGGGGCGTCGGTTGTCTGGTCTCATGGCGTAGGCGGAATACTGAACAACGCGCCTACCAGATACCCGGCCAGCGCCGAGACGGTGCCGATGATCATCATTTGCAGGCCGCTCTTGCCCGGATGCCCGACCATCGTTCTGGCTTTGTACGCGCCCACGCCAAACAGGGTCAGCGCGGTGATGATAATCGACACGATGATGCTGGGGGTGATCGGCATGAAGAAGAACGGCGAAAGCGGAACCAGCGAACCAATCACGGCCGCGACGCCGACGACCAGCGCACTTCGCAGCGCGCTGCCCGAATCGACCGGCGCGAGTTTGAGTTCGTTGTGCATCATCACATCCACCCAGGCGCGCTCGTCTTTCATGATCTGTTCAACCGACCGATCGAGCAGCTCACCCTCAAAGCCCCAGCCGCGAAAGATCAGGTCGATCTCGGCGCGCTCCACTTCGGGCATGTCGCGAATCTCGCGCTTCTCGCGTTCGATTTGACTGAGGTAATGATCGCGATCGGCGAGCGTGGTGGTGTACGCCACCGCCCCCATCGAGATCGACTCTGCGAATGTCGCCGCCAGCCCGGCCGCGATGACGAGGCGCTGATCGCTGGACGCGGCGGCCACGCCCAGGATCACCCCTAGCACATTCACCAGCCCGTCCTGCCCGCCCAGTATAATATCAGATAGCGACATGGTCTTGGACTGCGCCCGCTCAAAATGGCGCAAGGCTTCACCCAATTCGGTGGGTAAACTTTCGATTTTCGGTTCAGTCTCCATGATCATCTCCCTGTCTGAGGTGTTGCCTGTACACATTCATCATACTGGCATCTTACCGGATGCGCGATACCGCCTGTAGTGGTGAATGTCACAACGACTAACGTCAGGCTGCTAGTGATTGAACCCCTAGCTAGAAACGTGCGTATGATCGGCTATGAAGATCAAACTTTGGTTAGGACTTACTGGATTAATCTTGATAGTCGCCGCGTGTGCCGCGCCGACGCCTCAGCCGCCGCAACCGGTGGACAGCACCGCCACGCCGATTGCCACACTGCGCCCATCGGCCACGCCGTTGCCCACCGCCACACCCACCATTACGCCCACACCCACGCCGACCGCGCTGCCTCTGTCCGTCATGGATGAATTGCGCGCCCAACGCTTAACGACGCCCGTCGCCCAACGCGGCGCGCCCTGTGGCGTGGTCGATCTGCTGGACTTTCCATTAGGTGCGCCCGACGGCGAAGATGCCGGCGCGCGCTGGTCGTTTGGCCGTTACAGCGATCGCTACAACGGCATCCACGCGGGTGAAGACTGGGTGTATGACCTGGGCGACAGTCTGGGCAAGCCGGTCTACGCCATCGGACACGGGCAGGTGATTTACGCTGAACCCTGGGGCTGGGGCGTCGATCAGGGCGTGATGATCGTCCGCCACGTTTTCGCCGACGGTCACACCGTGCTGTCATTCTACGGCCATCTCGATCCGCCCAGCGTGGAACTCAATTTCGGCGCATGCGTCACGCGCGGCCAGCAGCTCGCGGCGATTGGCAAGCCGCGCGGGCGGCCACATCTGCATTTCGAGATCCGCAATCACCTGCCCGATCAACCCGGCCCCGGCTACTG
This sequence comes from Thermoflexales bacterium, assembly GCA_030834835.1. Taxonomy (GTDB): domain Bacteria; phylum Chloroflexota; class Anaerolineae; order Fen-1058; family Fen-1058; genus JAGOBP01. The sequence continues at coordinate 1,713 of JAUQXD010000887.1, forward strand.
GTCGGTCGATCCGACGCTGGCCGGCTGGGAGATTCCGTCTGACTACATCTGGGTCAACCGCATGGATACCTCGCCGGGCGTCAAGTGGACGCGTGTGTTCACGGGCAGCGATGCGCTTGGTGTCGGGACGCTGCGCAACGGCTGGTTCGCGGCGTTCGACAATCAACAACTGTTTGCTTTTGACGCGAGCAGCGGCGAGGTTCAGTGGCGCAGATCGTTCACGGAAACGATCGATCAACTGGCGCTGGACGTGAACGGGCAGACGATCTATGTGTCCGCGGTCACCGGCACGCTGCGTGCGATCGACACCGCGGGTGCGCCGCAATGGTCGATCGATCTGGGGCCGCTGACCGCGCTGCTGCCGCTGCCTGCCGGCGGTATAGCCGTTCAACGCGGCGATCAGCTGATCGGGTTGTCGCCGACGTCCGATCGGTTGTGGCAAGTGCCGGTGAGCGGCGCGGTGTCCGATCACGTGATCGATCGCGATCGAGTGTTGTTTTCGACGACGGGCGATCGGGCCGCCGTCTATGCGATCGATGACGCGGGACAGTTGACGAAACTGGCCGAAATCGGCGGGAAATTGGTCGTATCGCGCGAGCGCGTGTACGTCTACAACTCGACCGGCCTGTATCGCCTGAACGAGGGTGCAGCGGAACGGATGTTGCTGTTGGACGATGCGCGCTTCAGCGACGGCCAGATCGTAGCGGCCTACGATGGGACGCTGTTGGTGGCGCATCGCGGCTATACGGATCGACGGTTGATCGCGCTGAACCCCGACGGTTCGCTGAGGTGGGATCGATCGGTGCAGGCGTTAGGCCGCACGCTGCCGCAATTGGTGGTGTTTGGCCGCAGCGTGTACGCTGTCACATCCAACGGCGATGTGCTGCTGATCGATCCGGCGACGGGCGAGTCGCAGCGCGTGTTTGACGGCGGCGGGCTGACGTTTCTGGGCGGACGCATGTGGGCGCAGCCATTGCCCAATGGTCGCCTGGCGTTTGATTTTCGCGGGGGCCGGTTGATTGTGCTCGATCCGCGCGCGGCGCTGCCAGTGGTAGAGGTCGAGCAGTAATCGGTTAACTGGTAATTGGTGATTGGTAACCGGTAATTGGTCACCCGGTCGATCGGGTCACCGATTGACCGGGTGACCAATTGACTAATCGACCAGTTGACCAATTACTCATGATCAGTTAATCAAATCCGGTTGACGTTTTTGCCGGAAACCGCCATAATCAGCCGGTGTACATCATCAAGGAGAAGAAGAATCACATGAAGTCAACTCGTCGCCCCGTTAAATCACAATCAAAGTCTGGAATTTCGCCCACGTGGTGGATCGTGGGCTTGATCGCTGTCATCGTCGGTATCGGGTTAATCGCGGTAGTGGGACTGCCCGCAGCTGGCCGCAACCAGGCCATGTCCAGCGCCACCAAGACGCTGGGTGATCCGAAGGCCCCAATTACGCTGGAAGAATACGCCGACTTTCAATGTCCGGCCTGTGAGATCTTCGCGCGTGGCACGCTCAAACAGATCGTGGAGAAGTACATCCAGAATGGCACTGTGAAGATCGTCTTCCACAACTTTGCCTTTATCGGTGTCAGGGATTTTGGTACTAACAGCGAGTCGATCCGCGCGGCTGAAGCCGCCGAGTGCGCCAATGATCAGGGCAAATTCTGGGAAATGTACGATACGCTGTTTGCCAATCAGGGTGGTGAGAATGTGGGCGCGTTTGCCGACGACAAGTTGTCGGCATTGGCGCAGGGTATCGGCCTTGATATGGCAGCGTTCAGTACGTGCTTCAGCAGTCGCAAATATCTGGCGTCGATCCAGGCGGAAACGGCTAATGGTCAATTGCGCGGCGTCAACAGCACGCCCACCCTGTTCATCAACGACAAGATGGCTGTTGGCGCGATCTCAATCCAGCAATTCGATAACGCCGTCAATTCACTCCTGCCGAAGTAATCTACTAAAACCTGTCCGGTCTGGCCTACTCCGCTTCGCTACGGGGTGCTTCGCAAAGACCGGACAGGTGGACTGAGATAACCATGAACAAGCGTCGTATCGCCATAACCGTGCTGTCGTTGCTGGGCATCTTCGTGTCCGGTTATCTGACATATATCCATTACAGCGGTGAACCGATTATTTGCGGCGGGTCCAATTCGTGCGAACTGGTTAATGCCAGCCGCTACGCGTTCATCGGGCCGATCCCGGTGTCGGCGTTGGGCCTGATGGCCTATCTCACGATCTTGATCTTGAGCCTGATCAAGTCCGATGAGGAGCGCCAGTGGCCGGCGATTCTGACGTTTGGCGTCGCGCTGATCGGCGTGATGTTTCAGTGGTATCTGTTTTATATCGAAGTGGCCGTGCTGCACGCGCTGTGCTACTGGTGCCTGGCCTCGCAGGCGATTATCACGGCGATCTTCGTGCTGGCGCTGCCTCGCCGTGTGCTGGTTGAAGCAGAAACCGAATAGCCGGCCTGACCCGATCGGGTAACGCGACCAACCGCCTGGCGGTTGGTCGCGTTTTTGTTTTGGGCGAAATGATCATTTGCACGCCACAGAGATGATCTATGACGCTGGCTTTCAGGCGCAATCAACCGCATACTGGAACCACGTATCGCGTGAACCGGCCAGATCGTCATGTTGCGCACTAGCCTGTCGGCTGGCCTTAACCAACGAGGTTGTTATTATTTGTGACATACGACACAAGCGCGATTGACGTTTGATACTGCCCCCCGCCAATCAGCCTGAGTAAGATAGCATAGGCCTCTGATCAAGACCAAATTGCCCCGGACGAGGTGTGTATGGCTAGCGAAATCCAGATTGATGCCTTGCTGCCGGCCGACATGGCGGCCAGAGCTGAGGCGATCGGTGTCAGGAAGGCGCATCTCAACGCGGTTAGCATGTTTGCGCTGGCGGTGCTGGCCGGAGCGTTTATCGGACTGGGCGCGATCTTTGCCACCACGGTGAGCGCCGGCAGCATGGCAACCACCGCCGCCGATGGCGCCGCGGCTTTTTCCACGGGCCTGCCGTATGGAGTCGTTCGGCTGCTCAGCGGCTTCGTGTTTAGTCTTGGCTTGATTCTCGTCATCGTCGGCGGCGCAGAATTGTTCACCGGCAATAACCTCATTGTTATGGCCTGGGCCAATCGCAAGGTCAGCACCCGGCTGCTGTTGAAAAACTGGGTGATTGTGTACCTGGGCAACTTTGTCGGGTCGTTGGCCACGGCGGTCTTGATGTTCTTGACGGCGCAGTACAAATTTGGCAACGGCGCGATTGGCATCACCGCCCTGGGCACGGCCAATGCCAAAGTCGGCCTCGATTTCGTGCAGGCGCTGGCGCTGGGTATCATGTGCAATGCGCTGGTCTGTCTGGCCGTGTGGTTGACGTTTAGCGCGCGCACGACGACCGATCGGATTCTGGCGATCATCCCGCCGATTACGGCTTTCGTCGCCGCCGGGTTCGAGCACAGCATCGCCAATATGTACTTCATCCCGATCGGCCTGTTCATCAAAGACGGCGCGCCCGAATCGTTCTGGACCATGATTCACAAGACGACGGCCGATTACGCCAATCTGACGTGGGATAAGTTTTTCATCAATAATCTGTTGCCCGTCACCATCGGCAACATCATCGGCGGCGCGGTGATGGTGGGCGCGGTCTACTGGTTTATCTATCTGCGCCACCAGCGCGCGGCGACGAAGTAGAGACGAGGCCGCTTTAATCGATCACCGGTTGACAGCAGAGGCGGCTCCCACACCGGCACTGTCTTAAAACAGCGCGGGTGTGGGAGCCGCTGGATGCGTGGAGGCTTTGCCCGAAGCCCGCGCTGCTTTGAAACTGTGATGGATGATCTGAGCGGTTTGAAGCGCGATTTTGCAGGGAAGAAGACGATCATGACATTGAACGAACTGGTTAAACTGATTTATGGCCGCGTACTGACCGACGATGTCGATCTGGACGTGGAGGTGGAAGGCGCCTGCGCCGCGGACTTGATGAGCGATGTGCTGGCCTCCATTCAGCCGAACGCGGTGCTGTTGACGGGCCTGTGCAATCCGCAGGTCGTGCGCACCGCGCAGATGGCCGATGTGGCGGCGATCATCTTCGTGCGCGGCAAAGTGCCCACGCAGGACATTATCGATCTGGCGAACGACGAGCAGATTCCGCTCATCACTGCCCCGTACGGCATGTTCGAGTTGTGCGGCCGGTTGTATAAGGCCGGCCTGCCGAGCCTGGAAATGCGCGTCATGCGCACGCTGGACGACGGCGCTGATGGCGGCGCGTAACGCCGCACAAAGGACGACCGATGGGCAACCCCAGAGACACTCGGCGCGTGATGACGGACGAAGACGCAAACCGCGTCAGCCGCGTCGAGGAGTTGTCGTACGAACTTAAGATCGAGCAGGTGATGACGGCCGATGTGCAGACCGTCACGCCGGACATGCAGATCATCGAAGTACTGGACCTGTTCCGGCAGCTGCGCATCTCGGGCGCGCCCGTCCTTGAACACGATCAGCTGCTGGGTCTCATCAGCCTGGAAGATTTGATTCGCGCGCTGCGGCGCGGCAACGGTCACGCGCTGGTGCGCGAATACATGACGACGTCCCTGGTGACGGTGCACTCGTTTGAGCCGGTGGTCAAGGCGCTGGAAGTGTTTGCGCGCACGCATTTTGGCCGATTGCCGGTGGTGGATGAGGCCGGCAAGTTGGTGGGTCTGCTCACCAAGGGCGACATCACCAGCGGGACGCTGAAGGCACTGCAATCCGATTATCAGGCCGAGGAAGTGCGGCGGTATCGCGCCAGCCACCTGTTTGAAGACATCGTATCCGATCGGACGAGTCTGGTGCTGCGCTACCGCATCAAGCCGCGCGATTACACGCACGGCGGCGCGGCGTCGAGCAACATCAAGCGCGCGCTGCTGCGACTGGGGGCGAACGCACAGCTGGCGCGGCGCTGCGGCATCGCCATCTATGAAGCCGAGATGAATCTGATCATCCACACGACGAATGGCGGCATCATTCGCATTCAAATCGAGCCAAGCCAAATTCTGATGTCCACCACCGACGACGGCCCCGGCATTCCCGACGTAGCACTGG
>JAUQXD010000888.1 GCA_030834835.1 Thermoflexales bacterium
GCGATTGTACCTTGTCTCAAGGGGGCTGTCAAAGACATAAGCACCAATTTGATAGCCACTTGCACTTGAGTGCTTGACCGACCTGTGACGGATGTTTATACTGCCAACCATGTCACAAACAAGACGACTCAATCGCAGGCAGTTTTTGAAATTCATGCTGGGCGCGAGCGCAGGCGCGGCGGGCGCGGCGCTGGGCGGCAGCGTGTATACGACGTTGATTGAGCCGCAGTGGTTGTCCATCGAACGCATCGATGTGCCGCTGGCGCGCTTGCCGCGCGAACTCGACGGGTTTACGATCGCGCAGCTAAGCGATCTACATCTGGGACCCTACATCGGTGTTGAAGAGATCCGATCGGCGGTGGCGGCGACGAATCAACTTCGGCCGGACGCGATCGTCCTCACCGGCGATTACGTCACGCGCGAGGCCGATCTTATGGATGACAGTGCGCGTGAGTTGAGAGCGTTGACAGCATCCAGCGGTGTCTATGCCGTGCTGGGTAATCACGATCATTGGTCAGGCCCTGATCATATCGCGCGCGTGCTGAAGGACCATTCGATTCCCGTGCTGCTCAACGAAGCGCTGCCTGTCGAACGCAATGGGGCGCGACTGTGGATCGCAGGCGTGGATGACGTATGGGAACGCCGCGCCGATCTGGATTCGGCTTTGCGGCGTGTACCATCAACTGAGCCGACGGTGTTGCTCGCACATGAACCGGATTATGCGGAAGTGGTGCGCCGTTACCCGGTTGATCTACAATTGTCGGGCCACTCACATGGCGGACAGGTGCGTCTGCCGTTTTACGGTGCGCCGATTTTGCCCTTTCTGGCCAAGAAGTACCCCATCGGGTTGCAGCGGGCGGACGCGATGTGGGTATATACCAATCGCGGCATTGGCGTCGTCTCGCCGCCGGTGCGCTTCAACTGCCGGCCGGAGATTACATTGTTGACACTGCGATCCGCTACCTGATTTCGAAGTAACGAGCGCGAAATGGCTCAAAATCCAGCGTTTTCGCGTAGACTAAATACTATGATCACAACTCTACCAACTGATATTACCTTAATCGAACAGACGCTACGCGCAGTGGATGTTCCGCATTCGATCTATATTCATGTGCCGTTCTGCCATCATCGCTGCGCGTATTGCGATTTCAACATCTACGCCAATCAACCGGCTTTGTATGAAGCGTATGTGCAAGCAGTGGCAGAAGAAATCGCGGCGACGGCTAGCCGGGTGGGGCGCCTGCGCGTGCCGACGATCTACTTCGGCGGCGGGACACCGTCACTGCTGCCGGCTGAACTTATCGGCGGATTGTTGACGGCAGTGCGGACGTTCTTCGAGGTTGATGAAGACGCCGAGATCACACTCGAGGCGAATCCGAGGCAAGATGCAGGAAGCCAGAGGCAGGACGCAGGAGGCAGGACGCAGGAGGCAAATGGTCAAGCGTATTTTGCACAGTTGCGCGCGTTCGGCGTGAATCGACTGAGTCTTGGGATACAGTCGAGCCATGCCGATGAACTGCTTCTACTGCGGCGCGGGCACACGTTTGATGATGCGGCGGCAACGTATCAGGCGGCGCGCGACGCGGGCTTTGAGAATATCAACCTCGATCTGATCTATGGCTTACCCGCTCAATCGATCGAACGTTGGCGCGAAACGCTTCAGCGTGTGATCGATCTGAGACCAGAGCATATTTCGGCGTATAGTTTGCAAGTTGAAGAAGGCACAGCGTTATTCAACTGGGTGCGCGACGGCAAAGTGCCTGAGCCGGAAGATGAAGTCGTGGCGGAGATGTATGAGGTAACGCAGGCGATGCTGGCGGAGGCGGGATTTGAGCATTACGAGATTTCGAACTGGGTCGACGGGATGCAGGATGCGGGAGGCAGGAGGCAGATCGATCGCCGTTCGCGGCACAATCTGGTGTACTGGCGAAATGAGGCATACTTCGGCTTTGGCTGTGGAGCGCACTCGTCGCACGCGGGGCAGCGCTATTGGAATGTGTTGAAGCCGCGCGAGTATATCGCGGCGATTGAGGCGACGGGTGACGCGGTGGCTGAACGCGAGACGATCGATCGCGTGTTGGAGATCGGCGAGACCATGATGTTGGGTCTGCGTCTGATCGACGAGGGAGGCGATCGGGCACGGTTTGCCGATCGGTTTGGCGTGGAACTGAATGCCGTTTATGGATCAGTTATCGCGCGTTTAGTCGAGCAGGGTTTGATCGAGGACTTGTCTGATCGCATCCGCCTGACTGCACGCGGTCGATTGTTGGGCAATCGCGTGTTTGCGGAGTTTTTGCCAGAGTCAAGCGCGGAAGCGAGGCCTTGATGATCAGGCGAAGGTCAATGCAATTTAGCCGCGCAGTGTTCAATTTGTTCTGGCTGACAACCGGAGCATACGGGCTAGGCGTGACAGTTTTGCTCCTGCTGAAGTTTATAGCCGGCAGTGCGTGGTCGCCGGTTGAGGCGTTCAGTAGTTTCTTGCCAGTGGTCTTGCTGCCGGCGTTGATTCTCGGTCCGTTGTGTTTGTTGCGTCGACGGTGGCGACTGGCGGCTTCATTGGCGGCGGCGATAGTGACGTTTGTTGTAGGGTATGGCGGCAGTTTCATGCCGCGCGGCGATGCGGCGCCATCCGCCACGGGCCTGCGGTTCATGACTTATAATCTGCACGCTGAAACGCTTCAACTTGAGCCGATGCTGGCGTTGATTCGCGAATCAAAGGCTGATCTGGTCGCGCTGCAAGAACTCAGCCCGGAAATGGCGCAGGCGATTGAGGCCAGCCTGGCGACGGACTATCCTTATCGTGCTTTGCATCCGAGCTCTGAAAATCCCATCTGGGGGCAGGGCGTGTTAAGCCGGCATCCGATTCAGGCCGATGAATACTGGCGCATTGCGCTGGGCCATCAGCGGGTCGTGCTGGACCTGCAAGGTGCGCCACTTACTTTGTATAACACGCATCCGGTTCACCCGTTCAGGCTGCGTGAGGGCGAGTTGTTCAACTCGGACGGACATCGGCAAGAAGTGAATGTGGTGCTGAGTCGCGTTGAAAACGACCGTGGCGCGATCATTATTGCCGGCGACTTCAATATGTCTGATCAGTCCAGTACCTACCTGCGGATTCGCCAGCGCTTTAACGACGCGTATCGAGAAAGCGGTTGGGGACTGGGCTTCACCTTTCCTGACTTCTCTTACGCGAACGCCATGACCGTGGATGCGCCACTGTTATCGATGTTTATCCGGCCGATGGCGCGAATCGATTACGTCTTTCACAGCGCTGAGCTGGCGGCACGGTCGGCGCGCGTGCTGGCCGATTCAGGCGGTTCTGACCATCGACCCGTGCTGGTCGAATTTGACGTGCAGTAACTGTCGGGTCATTGTTGAAGGGCAAACTCGCGCAACTCACTAAATTGCACGGCTAATTTGGCGGGTGTGTAATGCGCATTCAAGCCGCTGGGATTGGGCAAAATCCAAACGCGAGTGGCGTGCCACGGATCGGTTTGTAGACCTAACTCCGCACGCGGTTGGCCCCACGCGATTCGATAGGCGCTGATGCCCAACACAGCCAGCACGGCGGGGCGATAGCGGGCTATCTTGATTTCCAGGTTTTTCATCCCCGCGATCAACTCGCTGACCGATAGTTCATCGGCGCGAGCGGTAGTGCGCGCCACGATGTTGGTGAGACCGAGACCCAGACTCAAGAGTTCGAATTGTTCCGCTGGCTTGAATTGGCGCGGCGTGAAGCCCGAGGCGTGCAGTGTCGACCAGAAGCGATTGCCCGGCCGCGCGAAGTGATGGCCGACGGCCCCCGAATATAACCCCGGATTGATGCCGCAAAATACGACGCGTAAGTTGGGCGCGAGTACATCGGGAATGAGTTTGTCTCTGGCAGATTGCAACTCGGCGGGAGTTGGTTTGTGGGTCATTGTAACTGCAATCTCCACTCGACTTGTGGCGCGATTCGGATCAACCGGCGATGAAATCGCCGGTCTACAGAGCAACACCCGATAAATCGGGTTTAGCCGGATTCATCCGACGTTGTGGCGTAGCCCGAAGATTCATCTTCGGCGGTCACGGAATTCGCTCTACGCCGTCCGATTGAGCAGGCTGTTCGCCAGTTCGCGCAGGGCGTCGGTGGCGGCGTTGTCGCGGCCCGATGCATTGAGCGCATTGAGGGCGCGTTGATGGTGTTGGCTCGCCATCGCTTCGGCGTAGTCGCGCGCGCCGATGTGTTCCAATTCCGCACTGACGGCGGCGACGTCGATCGGATCAGCGGCATAGAGTTCGCGCAGGCGTTCGCTGCGATCGAGGCCGTAGGCCACGGGCAGCGATTTTTTGCGCTGGCGAATGTCGTTGCCGGCAGGTTTGCCTGTGTGTGCCGGATCGCCCCAGATGCCAAGCAGATCATCCTGAATTTGGAAGGCAAAGCCCACTTCGCGCCCGAAGTTTTCGTAGTACGCGGCGACTTCACTACCGGCCACAATCGCGCCGATGGCACACGCGCCCGCGACCAGGGCCGCCGTCTTGCCGCCAATCATGCGTAGATATTCGGCCTCGGTGATGCTGGTTCGTAATTCGAAACTTAGATCGAGGTGCTGGCCTTGCGTTAAAGCGAGACAGGCCTGATCAAACCGCTCACGCACGGACAGGCGGCGCGCGGGCGGTACATTGCGGGCGACCATGCCGCTCAAGGCGATGTGGGCCAACGTGAACAACGCATCGCCGGCGTTGATGGCCTGCGGTCTGCCCCAGATGGTCCATAGCGTCGCGCGACCACGCCGGGTGGTATCGCCGTCTTCGATGTCGTCGTGAATCAGCGAGAAGTTGTGCAGCAGTTCGATCGAGGCGGCGGCGGGCAGGGCGTTTTCGCAATCACCGCCAGCAGCCTCACAGGTGAGCAGTGTCAAGATGGGGCGCAAGCGTTTGCCCGAATCCGACAGGGCGGGTTTGAAGTCGGCATCGACCCAGCCCAGATGGTAGTGCAGCATGCCGTAGTACACATCGAGCGCGGTGTCGCGCTGCGGCGCATTCTGCGGCGCATTAAAATGCGGCGGGCTGACGACCTGCCGCATTTCTGCGTCGATGGCGGGGAGATACTTGGTAAAGTAGTGAGAGAGTGTCATAGTGAGAAGATGGTAAATTAGGAACTGGCAAATTAGTAGATTGGTGGTTGATCAGCGCGTTGACCAACTTACCAATTTACTAATCTACCAATCTACCGATCACGAACCAACGGCGTCTTCTGCAGCGCCTCTATACTGCCCGCGCCCGCGGAGAACATGGCGATGCGCAGCACGCGGATGGTTTCTTCCAGTGTCTCCATGACCGCGTCCGATGAAATCGTGGCCGCTTTGAGGAACGGCCCGGCCATGCCGCCGAGGGTCGCGCCGAGGGCGATGGCTTTGGCGATGTCGATGCCTGAACGGATGCCGCCTGAGGCGATGATGGGCAGGTCCGGTGCGGCGCGCTTGACCATCTGGACGGACTCGCTGGTGGGAATGCCCCAGTCGCGGAAGGCGGCCGCCACGCGCCGATGGAGATCATCGGGGGCGCGAAACAATTCCACCTGGCTCCACGATGTGCCGCCTGAGCCGGCCACATCGATCGCGGCGACGCCTGCATCGGCCAGCATTCTGGCGGCCTGTTCGCTGATGCCCCAGCCCACCTCTTTAGCGATGACGGGCACAGGCAGTCGCTTGCAGACCGCTTCGATCTTTCTGACGAGGCCGCTGAAGTTCACGTCGCCTTCGGGCTGGACGGCTTCTTGCAAGGGGTTCAGGTGCAAAATCAACGCGTCGGCTTCGATCATCTGCACGGCTTCAATGCAATGTTCCACATCGTAGCCGTAGTTGAACTGCACCGCGCCCAGGTTGGCGAAGAGCAGAATATCCGGCGCGACCGAGCGGACTTTGAAGGTGTCGGCAACTTCCGGGTGCTGGATGCCCGCCCGCTGTGAGCCGAGGCCCATCGCCACGCCGTATTGCTGCGCGGCCCGCGCCAGATTCAGGTTGATCTGCCGAGCCTGCTCCGTGCCGCCCGTCATCGACGAGATCAGGACCGGGGCCTGCAGGGACTTGTGGAACAATCGGGTGGCGAGCGAAACCGCTTTCAGATCAAGTTCCGGCAACGCTTGATGGATAAATCGGTACTGTTCAAAACCGACCGTGAGTCGATCAAACCCGACGTCTTCATCCAGATTGATGCGAATGTGATCGGCTTTGCGGCGTTCGATGGTCATACAACTCCTCTGGCTTTTGGCGCAACTCTTTGGCGCGACGCGGGTTATATGGTGCGGGATGGTAACACGTCCGCAACGAATGTCAAGGACTCCTTGACAATTTTAAGTCAAACATTACAATAGGCCCAATTCCCAACGGGCCAACTAAGGAGATAACACCATGGCAGAATTGGATCGCGCCGAAGTCTACACCCAGATTCAAGGCATTATCAGCGAATTGCTGGGCGTCGACAAGTCGAAGGTGGTCGAGACTGCGCGCTTCCGCGAAGAACTCGAAGCCGACTCGCTGGACCTGGTCGAGTTGATCATGGCGTTTGAAGAGAAGTTCAACGCCGAGATCTCCGATGAGGATGCGCAAACGATCACGACCGTTGGCGGGGCGGTCGATTACATCATGGCGCGCGCCAAGGCCTAGCGCCGGTCGCGTCCGATCGTGTTTGTCGTTCGACGGCGGCCACCGATGAGTCGGTGGCCGCTTTGTGTTCGGTGTCGGGCAAGGAGCCGGTGTGGAAGGTAAACGAGTAGCCGAGTCCATGGTGGTGTTGACTCAATTCATGCAGCCGGAGCACGCCAATAATCTGGGCAACGTCCACGGCGGCTGGGTGATGAAACTCATCGACGAGGCGGGCGGTCTGTGCGCGATGCGGCATGCGCGCCGGCCGGCTGTGACGGTGGCGGTGGACTCGCTGCGATTTTTGTCGCCGGTGCACGTGGGCAACCTGGTGACGTTTACGGCGCGGCTGACGTTTGTGGGCCGCACCTCGATGGAAGTGGAGGTCCATGTTGAGGCGGAAGATATTTTGACGGGCAACAAGACCCACACCAACGACGCCTTTCTGGTCTTCGTCGCACTCGATCAAGCGGGGCGGCCCAGCGCAGTGCCCGGCCTGTTGATCGAGACCGACGACGAGCGGCAGCGCTGGGCGAACGGGCAGCAACGCCAGGCCGATCGCCTGGCGCGCTCGAAACGGAGCGCCCCGCAGGGGGTGCAACCATGAACAAGCCGATCCGCTATCAGGCCGCCGGAGGCGTGGTAGTCCGCGAAAATGGCGCGTGGTTCTTGCTGTTGGAGCGTCCCGGCCGCAAGGAACTGCGTTTGCCCAAAGGCCACATCGAACACGGCGAGACACGCGAGCAGGCTGCGGTGCGTGAGGTTCAGGAAGAGACCGGTTACGCCGAAGTGACGATCCTGGCCGACCTCGGTTCGTACACGCACACGTTCTACGATTATCTCAAAGACCGCGAAGTGACGCGCACCGAATCGTATTTCCTGATGCAACTCGACAGCGAGCAGGCTTACACCGGCCCGCAATACGCGCACGAGAATTTTCAGCGCAAGTGGGTCAAGCGTGACGAGGCCGAGCGCCTGATCGCGTATGAATCGGAGCGTGAGTTCATCCGGCGGGCGCGGCGCGCGTTGGCGCAGCAAGCCTGAGAAGGAGTCTTCATGCCTGAATTTCCTATTGCACCTAAACGTCCGCACATCATTACGCAACACGGCCAAACCCGCATTGACGATTATTTCTGGCTGCGCCAACGTGAGGACCTGGCGGTGCTGGAGTATTTGAAAGCCGAGAATGATTATCTGGCTGAAGTCCTGCAGCACACGCAGCCCTTGCAAACACAGTTGTTTCAAGAGATGAAGGCCCGCCTCAAGGAAGACGATGCGTCGGTACCCGAACAACGCGGCGAGTATTTTTACTACACGCGCTACGAAACCGGTAAGCAGTATCCGCTGTATTGCCGCAAACACGGCTCATTGATCGCGCCGGAAGAAATCCTGCTCGATCAAAACGCGCTGGCCGCCGGCCGCGAATTCTGCCGCATCGGCGCATACGCGGTCAGCCCCGATCACCAGAAACTCGCGTATTCGCTCGATCTCGATGGCACTGAAATTTGCACGCTCTACATCAAGAACTTAATCGACGGCACACTCTATCCCGAGACGATTCCCAACACGTATGGCAATGTCTATTCGCACGGCGGCGCCGAGTGGGCCAACGACAGCGCCACGCTCTTCTATATCACCCTCGACGCGACGACGCGCCCGTATCAGCTTCATCGGCACGTGTTGGGCAGCGATCTCGCGCGAGATGTGCTGCTGTATACCGAAACCGATGAGACGTATTACCTGTTTCTGCTGAAGTCGCGCAGTCGGGCTTATCTGGAAGTCTTGTCGCATTCCACGTTGACGACGGAGTGGCAGATTCTACCCGCCGATCAACCGACTGCCGACTGGCGGATGTTCGCACCGCGCCGATCAGGTATCGAATACGCGATCGAGCATCATGGCGATCGGTTTTTTGTCGCGACCAACGAAAACGCCTTAAACTTCAGGCTAATGATGACGCCGGTGGATGCCAAATCACCCGACAACTGGCGTGAAGTTCTTCCGCACCGATCGGATGTTTTGATCGAAGGCGCACTCGCTTTTGAAAATCAACTCGTGCTGTTTGAGCGTGCCGGCGGCCTGCCGCAGATTCGATTGTCTGCGCCCGATGGCGTTAGCAACGTGCATTACGTATCATTCCCGGAGCCGGTGTACAGCGCCGCGCCGATGACCAATCCCGAATTCAAGACCGATTATTTACGCTTTGCCTACTCGTCATTGATCACGCCCAACTCGGTGATCGATTATCACTTTGATACGCATGTGTGGGAGTTGAAGAAGCAAGATGAAATTCCCAGCGGGCATGACCCTGCCGCGTATGTGACCGAACGGCTGCATGCCACCGCGCCCGACGGCACGCTCGTGCCGATCTCGATCGTATACAAGAAGGGGTTGGAGAAGAACGACCGCAATCCGACGCTGCTGTATGGCTACGGTGCGTATGGCTTCACGATCGAGGCCGCGTTCAGTCCCAACCGCTTCAGCCTGATCGAACGCGGTTTCGTATTTGCCATCGCGCACATTCGCGGCGGCTCTGACATGGGACGGGCGTGGTATGACGGCGGGCGGATGTTCAAC
>JAUQXD010000090.1 GCA_030834835.1 Thermoflexales bacterium
CGACCACATCGCAGACCGACTCGCCCTAGACTTGTTCCGCGAGGCCGCCGCCCAACCGCGAGCTTCGACCCTGAGTTTCTTGCACAGCGCGAGAGCAGGAGCGTGAACGTGTCGGTAATCATGCTACAGTGTCCAAAATTGACTGGTATTCCTTTGGTGTTCTTTGCGATCTCTTGCGGCAAGTTTGGAAATCTAACTTAAACCGTTGCTGATGATGAATGCTCCCTGTTCGCCGCGTGTGATGGACATGATCGGCTTGAGTTCGTCATCGTCGTGATGCAGCATATAGCCTGCGATAGTTTCGCCGTCTTCGATCAGCATCAGCAGCGGCTTCCCCAACGCGATGCGCCACGCTCGCAACGTTCGCAGGTCGCGCTCACTCGGCGATGTACCCGCGCCGCCCGGATGCGTGTGCGCGAAGCCGATTACGTCGCCGCGCTTCTCTTCGCGCTTCAGCGTCCACTCCCAGTCAACCTCGACAGACGCAGGCTTGCCGCTGATGCGGCGGCGTTTGGCCGCATGCCATGTGCCGTCCTCGTATGTGCCGACTAAAGTCCAACAGCGTTCGCGTTCCATATAAGCCTTTGATCCACGAATGAACTCGAATTGTGTCACTTGTCATGCCCGAATGCTTTTATCGGGCATCCAGAGTGATTATCGGCTACTTACATGGGCTGGGCGGCTGGATTCCCGCCAAAAGCGTGCGGGAATGACGATGTTGACAATTCATCGTTCACTCATCACTCGTCACTTTTCACTCATTACGCTCCGGCGGATGCACCTGCCAGTACCGTTCTTCATCCAACGGTCCATCGTCGCCAACGGGCACGCTCTGGCCCGTGTCGCGCGCCTCGCGCAGCACGCCGACGAGGCTGGTCAAGTCGAAACGGCGATCTTGCCCGGCGAGGCAGATGCCCGCCGTCTCCACGCTGAGATCATCGCGGCGAATGGTGGAGGTGTGCGCGCGGCCATCGACTTCATAGGTGATCACAAACACATCGCCACGCTCGACGTGCGAACGAAACGCTGCGCCCGCGTGATCGAGCGCGTGCTTCAGGCGGCCTTCGACGCGATCTTGTTCCGCTTGCGCAATCAAGGCGCGAGCGAAGGCATAGGCTTCGCGCTCTTCACACGAGAGATTGGCCTTGTGTAAATCGTCAGGCTTAGTGCCCGCGTTGAGCTGTTCGCGCAGATAGGCGGCCAAGCTGGGATCGCGACCGGGGTCACGGCGCTCATACCAGAAGACGCGACCGTCATAACGCGCGATGATCGTTTCGAAGCGTTCGAGACCGTCTTCGGTCAGGTGTACCGGCACGGCGTTGTCGATTCGCGGGCGCGCATCGCCGCGCTGAGCGGGCAGTGCCCACCAAACGTGATCCGCTAAGGCCGCGAGGATCAATCGGGTTGGCGGGAACAACCGCAGATACGTTGATTGCTCAGATAACGTGGCCGATCGAATGAACGCCGCTTCGTTGATCGAGCGCGCTTGTAGAATCGCCCAGCCCTTGAAGTTGTTCGGCAAATCGACGGTGACGCGCAAGCGACAGACGATGTTGGCGATGCGAATTAACACCGGGCCGCGGCCCACGATCGGCGCGAGAAATTCTGTGCCGACGAAGCGACGTTCATCGCCTTCCAGTTTGTCGAGCAGATCGTGAATGGACATGCGCCAACATCCCATGCCGACAGAAACGCTCAGCATCTACGACCTTCCCTCGCGACAAACAACGTATCGCAGGGGAAGGAGTTTTACAACAGGCCACGCCGACCGAGACGGCTGAGACTGTTGGAAATGCGGCCGCGCGGAGTCGAGAGCGAAGTGCTGATCACGTCGATGGTCCAATCGGATTGGGCGCGGCACGCGTCCAGCACTTGCCGATCGAGATCGAGTTCGCCGAATTCACTCAACAGTACACCTTTGATCGCATCAATGGCAGTGGTGCCCTGCGCCGCGGTGAAGTAATCGCCGCCGGTGAAACGCGCCAGCCGCGCGAACGATGACTCAACGCTGTTGGTCAGGCCCACGGCATACAACGTGACGTTGGCATTTTCGACGTGCGCCGTGACGCGATCGGGATTCAGACCACACGGGCAGCCGTCGCGAAAACTATCGGCGCTGAAGCCGACACCATGCGGAGGCGCATCGCCGATGAGCACGGCCAGTCGGTGACTGTGTTCGCGCCACTTCAAGTCGTCGCACGCGGCCACGATGCCGTCGAACACGGCTTCGCACGTGTCACCGCCGCCATTGGGCGTGAGTTGATCGATCGTGTGCTGTGCGCGCTTGAGATCGGTCGTGAAGGCGTGGGCGCGATACACATATGTCGCTTCTTGCGGCGGATGATCGCGATATTCCACAAAGCCGACTTGCAGCTCGATCGGCAATGGCGCTTCAGCGGTGAGCGCTTTGAGCAACGCGACCATTTGCTGCCGTGCGGCTTGAATAAAAGCGCCCATGCTGCCGGTCGTATCGACGATGAAAGCGAGATCGAGTTGAGTGAGTGCGTTGTTTGATTGAGGACGTTTGAGCAAGAACACGAAGCCTCCCGCTGGCCCCGATCAAGTTGGTGGCTCGATCGGGGCGCTCCCACCTGCGAAAGCGGGTCAAGACGTCAGTCGAGAAACACCACGTTTTCACTGCGCGGTTCGGCGTTCAGCATGACGAGGTGCCAGCCGGGCAGCGTGATCGTGGCATGATCGGGATGGCGCACTTTGCCGCGCGCATACACTTCCATGTTGCGCCGCATCAGTCGCCAACCCGGTCCATTCGCTTCGGCAGTGCGCTGAATGAGCCGACGATATTCCGTCTCGGTCAGGCCCGCCGGCGCAAACCGCTGATGCACGTACACCGCCTCGCCGCCCCGTCGATAGAGTTCTTCGACGATGTGCGGCTTGCTGCCACTGCGCTGGATCGGTTCATGTCGCAAGACGAGCCGCTCGTCCACTTCCAACTGCGGGCGCGGCAGGAAGAACCACTCACCCTGCCGCAGAAAGGCGGCGTTGCGGCGGCGGATGCGATCCTTGCCGCGCAAGTGACGCGCCAGTTGCGCGGTCTGCACGGCCTGGGGCTTCAGCGCCTCCAGGGCATCGCGCACTGTACGGACTTCATTCGGCAGACCGGTGACGAACCAGTGTCGCTCGTCGTGACCGCACAGGAACTTATCCAGCGTGGTTGGCCGCCTTGCCATCAACAGCAAGTGCCGGGCTTTAGGCTGCACATCCAGCGCCACGAAGTCTAACTCATGTTGCGCATCCTCGCGCACGGCCAGCGTGAAGACCTCTGTCCGGCGCTGCACTTTGACATCGAGTTCAAAGTCGCGCAGACCGCGATCGCGCTGCGACACAGGCCGCGAGAAACGCTGCGGGAACACGGGCCGGATCACGACATTGAGTTCAGCGCCGATACGCGCAAAGTGTCGTTTGAGAATGAAAGTATCCACAATGGTCTTTCCAGAGGTGGCCGATCGGCTGACCGGCCACCCGGCTATCATTGAGTCTTACGCTGCGGCAGCGGATAACTCAGGATTTCCATCACCATATCCGCCAGCGACGGATACGTCAACAGCGGAATGACGTTCGGCAACGCGTAGTAGTCGCCGCGAAACTCGAAGACGTTGGGCGCGACACCCAACTGCGCGCACGCCTGCTCCAACGTGTTGGACGCTTGACCGATCTTGATCAGGATGACGGCGGGCCGCACCTTCATCTCGTCCGCGTAAGCGGTGAACGCATCGCGGAAGAGCGGCGCGGTGTTCTCGCCTTCGTCCGTGACTATCACGATCTGCTCCACGCGCTGACCCTTGCGGCGCAGCCAATCGAGCGCCACACCGCACGATGTGCCGCCAGTCGCATTGAGTCCGGCCATGGCCTTCTCCCAGTCCACCAGCGACGGGCCGCGCGGCTCGATCGGGTACGCCACCGTATCGAAAGCGTAGGCATACAGCTCAGCCTTCGCAATCGCGGAGATCATCGCGCCCAACTGCCGACCGGCTTCGAGCGCCATGTTCATCGAACCGGACTTGTCGATCAGCAGCGCCGTCGAGCGCGTGATCGAGCCGGTGGCCTTGATCTGCGCTTCGGTTACTTCGTCCAGCGCTTCGGCCAGTTCACCGGTCGCGCCCACGGCTTCGGCCGCAACTTTGGCCTTGTACGCCGAGACGCGCTTGTCGGTCCTGGCCGCCTTGATCTTCGCGTCGATCAACGCCTTGATGTCCGGGTTGTCGAACGCGCCGCGCTGCTTGAGCGAGCCGACACTGTTGATCACTTCCTGCGGCGTCATCACGTCGATGAGGGCCGCCAGCACTGTCGGCGACATGTCCTTGATGATCGTCGACGCGATGCGATACGGGATGCGATACTGCGCGATCGCGCGCGCCTGCTCGATCGGGGTCTGCGCCCCGGCGATCAGCTTGACCTTGAAGGCCAGGCTTTCCTCGGGCGGCTTATCTGCGAACAACACCTGCTGCGCGTGCGCGGACGGCCCGATGTGCAGGCCCGCATACAAGCGCTTGAGCGACTTGCGCGCCATCAACGCGACCCGATCGAACTTCTGCGGATCAGCTTCGCGTTCGCGCAGGTAGCGCTCCACTTCGGTGCGCATCGAGCGCGGCACGTTGACGAACAGGCCGACCTTGTGCGTGGTCACTTCGAATTCGCGCGGCTTGCCGCGAACTTGTGGACCCTTCGGCTGGCGCTGCTTCGCCTCGTAACCCTTGACGAAGTCCACAACGCGAGCGACCTCGTAAGGCGGCAGCTGCCGCAGCAAGGCCAGACCCACCTCGCGATGACCGTCAAAGTCCGAGGTGGACAGCATCGCGACAAAGAGTTCCTTGTGATCGCGCACCTGGCCGTGATCGGCGTACCACGCGGCGAGGCGCACGTAGAAGCGCGGATCGCCGTCGAGCATGTCTTTGTGCACGCCCTGCAGCTTCGCCAGATCGCGGTGTGGCGTGGTCAACAGCGTGTTGACGAATTCCTGACGAACGTCGATTTCGGCCATGATAACGTCCTCTTACGTGATGATCTGAAGATTAAGAATGGTGTTGCCTGATCCGCATCCTTCGACTACGTTCCGCAAACCCTTCGACCTCGCTCAGGGTGCGGAACTCCGCTCAGGATGCTTGAGATAATACAGGATGTGCAAGTTTGAGAAGCGAGTACGCGCTGATCTATTGCTCTGCCAATTGAGCTACGCGGGCATATAAAGTGCTGCCAGTGCCCGCGCCCGGACTCGGACCGGAAACCCATAGGTTATTTGTTTGTAAGCTTCTCGCGTCGGGGCACACCCCGTTGATGCCTCACCCCCTGCCCCTCTCCTGAGAATGAAAACCGATTCTCAGGAGAGGGGAGTCGGTCACTCCCCTCTCCCGAAATCTTCCGTTTGATTTCGGGAGAGGGGCCGGGGGGTGAGGCAATAATTGCCGCAGGGCGCACAAGTCCAGGAAGCCAGTTTAGTGCTCTACCACTGAGCTACGCGGGCAAGTTGTTGCGCTACCAGTACCCGCGTCTGGATTCGAACCAGAGACCTCTACCTCGAAATGGTTGTAAGCTTCGTGTGTCAGGGCGCACCCTGACGTAAACAAAAATTGATGTCTGACTCGCGCAAGTTTCAGAAGCAGGTTGTTTTCACAACTAGATCCATAGTCTAGCGTCTGTGCCGTTTGACGACAATCCAACTGGGTCGGATTGGCAGGAGTCGAACCTGCAAAGTGTGTGTATGCTCCTAAGGTCGGGACGCGAGCCGATAAGAACGAATAAGGGTGGGACGTGCCGGTGCCGATCGGATCGCCGCCCGACATCAGCACGCCATTAACCGAAGACAGCCTCCGGGCGCACCGTGATGTTGCCGTTGATGTAGCGCTCCACCACATAGAATGCGAACCGATCCACTGCCACGTCGAAGTAGGCGGCCATCGCCAGGCGGATCGCCATGTCGTCGGCGCGCACATCGATGTTGAGATCGGTGGCGGGGACGGTGTAGCTGCGGCCGTCGAAGCGCACGTGCACCATCGGGATATTGGCCGGAATCACGCGGATGTTGACCACGAGTGCCTCCTTATATGAAGGAAATAAAAACGAGCGTGAAGGGCAGCCCCTCACGCTCGTCGTCCGACAGCTGGACGGAGTGCGTTAGCGCAGCCTCCCACAGAGTTTAGCATTATTCCTGGGCGCGACCAAACTTAACGGCAGGCCAAAGCCTGTCTCGACATGATTGGTTCGCTGAAGTTCGAGTTGCGCTATCACAATAAACATCCTGAATAAAGATTCGGCGCGTGCAAGTTTGAGAAGCAGTTGGGTTAGCTTTACAGGCTGTTTGTAAGCTTCTACGGTCGGGGCACGAGCCGACTTTGTTCTGATTGCTAAGTCGCTCGTATTATATGCCGGTTTTCAGATTTGTCAAGAGGGAAAATGATGAAGATTGTGTTACGAGTTCAATTGCTTGCCGCGCATCACTTTATAAGTATTGGCCAGCGTCAACGGCCGACCGGTCTTCGAGACGAATAAGGCGCTTGATTGAGTATCCGGTCGCTCTTCTTTTAGATAATGCCC
>JAUQXD010000889.1 GCA_030834835.1 Thermoflexales bacterium
ATCGGTCGCGCCCGTCAGCATATACGGCACCACCATCGCGCCGGGATCCGATCGGGTGAGGTGCTGCTCGATCGATTTGAACAGGGGCGTATCCGCCGATACTTCGAGCGGCGGCGACGTGTGAATGATCGAGAGATCGAAACCATCCCCCAATCTCGATCGGACTTCTGCCAGAAACGACTCAACGTCGAAGCCCGGCAGCATGCGGCCATCCAGCAGCGCTTCTGCTTCCGATGGAATGACGTTGACTTTGTAGCCCGCGTTGAGTTGATTGGGCGACAACGTGTTGTGCAGAATCGCGTGCAGGCCGTCGGCAAACGTCCGATCGGGCATGGCTTTCAGCGCGGCATCGTGCAGCAGTGGATTCAGCGCGGCCGACAACAACAGCCCCGTCGTCCCGCCGATGGCGTGCGCGATGCGCTGCACGTAACCTGTGGCGGTCGGCGTCAGATGCAAGGGTAGCGGCCGCACCAGGCGATCGATGGCGCGCGCCAGATGCACGATGGCGTTATCGGCGTGCGGCACCGAGCCGTGGCCGGGCTTGCCTGCGGCGCGCAAGCGCAGCCAGCACGTGCCTTTCTCCGCAGTTTGAATGGGATAGAAGCGTTTGCCCTCGATGTGCATGGTCTGGCCGCCCATCTCACTGAGGCCATATTCCGCGCGCACCAGATCGGGGTGATGCTTCACCAGCCATTCCGCGCCCACGTCACTATCGATCTCTTCATCAGAGGTCACGGCCAAAATCACATCGCGATGCAGCATCGCGCCTGTACGCTTGAGCAACAACAACGTCATCAACTGCATCACGGTGATGCCCTTCATGTCGAGCGCGCCGCGCCCCCACACGCAGCCGTCGGCCACATCGCCGCTGAACGGCCCATGTGACCAGTGCGCGGGTTCGGCCGGAACAACATCGACGTGACTGTAGAGCAACAGCGGCGCGGCCGATCCGTCACCGGGCAATCGTGCGATGCCATTACCGCGCTGCGGCGCCGCCTCCAGCACGATCGGTTCGATACCCTCGGCGCGCAATACGCCTGCCACATATTCAACTGCGGCCAGTTCATTCCCCGGCGGGTTCGTCGTATCGATGCGCAACAGTGCCTGCAAATGCCGCACGGCTTCTTGCGTGAGTGCGTCCCAGTTGAGGTCCATGTGCGAAGTATACCAGAGGTACTGCGTAAAACGTACTGCGTAACTCAACTTACGCAAGCACCCTGAGCGGAGCAGCGCGGGCGTCCTTCGACTTCACTTCGTTTCGCTCACGCCGTGTCCCAGCCAGAGGCTGGGCGGCGCGCCAGGCGGGATGCGCTCGCGTTGCGCAGTCGAAGGGCGCGGTGTTGCGTAACGTCAGTGCGTTAGTCGCAAGCGGTGCGATTGTTTACGCATTACGGTTTACGCATTATAATGCTTCACCATGACCGAACGAACCGTACAACCTTACGATACTGCCTTATTCATCAGCCGCGATCACAAGCGCTTTCTCATTCGCCTGGTGCCCGGCGAAGCGCTGCACACGCATCGCGGCATCATCCAGCATGACGCCTGCATCGGCGGCCAATGGGGCCGCGAGATGCGCACGCATTTGAATTATCCCTTCCTGTTGCTCGATCCGTCCACGTCTGATCTGGTGCAAGACATCAAGCGCGTCACGCAGATCATCTTTCCTAAAGACATCGGCTACATCCTGATGCGCTTAAACATTCAACCCGGCGTGACTGTGCTGGAGGCGGGCAGCGGCTCCGGCGGTCTGACGCTGGCCCTGGCGCAGCACGCCATGCCCGGCGGGCGCGTAGTGTCATACGAAGTGCGGCCTGATATGCAAAACTTGGTGCGTAAGAATCTCGATCGGGCCGGCGTGCTCGATCGGGTGGAGTTGAAACTGAAAGACATCGCCGAAGGCTTCGACGAAACGGGCGTGGATTCGGTCTTTCTTGATGTGCCAGAGCCGTCGTTCTATCTGGGACAAGCCGTCGCGGCGCTGCGATCGGGCGGCTACTTTGGCACGCTCGTACCCACGACCAATCAGATCTCGCGCATTCTCGATCGGATCAGCGCGTACCCCTTCGGCCTGATCGAAGTGGAAGAGTTGATGCTGCGCGGCTATAAAACAGTGGCGCAGCGCCTGCGCCCGCTCGATCGGATGATCGGGCACACCGGCTACTTGCTCTTCGCGCGCAAATTCGAGCGCGCCATCATCGAAGAAGAACCGCGTGATCGCCGATCGAAAACCGTTGACACCGAGAGCGCCGAGGTTGCCTTAGACGACGCGTCGTCTGACGCGCCCGAACTCAACGACGCTGAAGCCTAAAAACAACCGCCCCATCGAGAGTTTTCGATGGGGCGGTTTTGATTCGCTGATTCGAAGAATCGCCTACTCTTCTTCGCCTTCTTCCTCTTCCTTGCCCTTCTTGATGACTTCCGGCTCAGTCGAGACGACCGCTGCAACGACATCGGCGGCCTCTTCGGCGGCCAGACGTGTCACGCGGACGACCAGGTCGTCGGGGTTCGACAAAACCTTGACAGTCTCGGGCACCTGCAAATCGCTGACGTGAACGACATCGCCGACTTTCACGAGGCGGGTCAGATCGACGACGAGCGAGTCGATCAAATCACCCGGCAAGCATTCGATCTCGACGCTGTCGTTGCCGTAGGTGAGCACGCCTTCATTCAGCGCGGCCGCCGGCGACACGCCATCGAAGCGCACCCGGATGGACAGTGTGATCCGCTCGGTCATCGACACGCCATAGAAGTCCACGTGCCATAAGTCGCCGCGGATCGGCTCGCGCTGCACTTCGCGCACCAGCGCCATGCGCGGCTCGGCCGAGCCTTCAATCTTCAACGTCACCAGGCGGCTGCTGCCCGCCTTCATCAGCACTCGCATCAGCTCGCGGCCGTTTGCCTGCAACGACACTGGCTCTGCGCGGCGGCCATACAGCACGGCCGGCACAATGCCCGAGCGACGCAGCCCGCTGACTTCCTTGCCCTTGATGGTGCGGGGCGCGACACTCAACTCAATCTGTTCCATGTCCTCATTTTCTCCTGTCGGGTGCCGTTGGCTCGTCACTCCGACTGTAAATTAAGCGGTCAGCGCCTCAGTTTTAGCGCCGCCGCAGTCCTGCCGATACCAGGGATAACAGGCCAAACACGGCGCCGAAGGCCGCGCCCATCAGCACAGCGCTGCGCGGTTCGAAGACCGTTTTGACCTCGCCTTCCACGTCGCTGGCGATAAGCCACACCGTGTTGACGTTGGCCGCTTGCACCCGCTCGCCGATCAGGGCGAAGACGCTGCTGTCGGCCAGGGTCGCTTCGGTGGCGCGCAAGACACCCACGCTCGATTGCTCTACCGCCAGCGTATCCGCGCGGGCCATGAACGCCTGGCTTTGCACCATGCGCACCGTGTCCGCTTCCACGCGCTGTGCCGCCGAGCCGTGCATCTCGACTGGATCCGCATCGATCGAGCCGGCGGCCGACGATTGCAGATCCACTCGATCGGCGGCTGTTTCAACCGCCGGATCGGTTTCGGCTGACGGCGTGGGTTGTACTTCGAGATTCTCTTCAGCCATGATCGGCTCCGTTCAACAGGCAAACAAAAGGGCGTGGTCCAGTGAAGCACCCGCCCTTCAGCCTTGCGGACAACGCCGCAATTTTATCTGCAATAACCGCATCCGTCAAGCAACCGGCGCGGGGTTTCGGCGCAGATGCCGCACCACCAGCAGACCTGCGCCCAGCGCCATCAATATCAGTGAGATCAACTGCGCCGTCGGCAGGCCGCCCGATACCACCCACGCATCAACGCGGAACGACTCGACCACCAGACGCACGAAGCCGTACCAGATCATATAGATCAAAATCAGATCGCCATCTTTCACATTGCGCCAGCGCCGCGCGGCCACCACCAGCACGATGAAGCCGATCACGTTCAAGATCGATTCATACAAAAACAGCGGGTGAAAATAGGTCAGATCGACCGGATACGCGGCCAGATCGGCGTACTCGCCATAGCGGTGCGGCGCATCGATGAGAATGCCCCACGGCAAATCAGTCGGCGGGCCGTACAGTTCTTGATTGAGGAAGTTGCCCCAGCGGCCGATGGCCTGCCCGATGATCAAGCCCGGCGCCGCAATGTCCAGGTATTTCGCCAGCGACAATTTATTGCGCCGCGTATAGAGCAACACCACCAGGCCGCCTGTCACAATTGCGCCGAAGATGCCCAAGCCGCCGTTCCAGATTAGCAGCATATCCAGCGGATGATTCTGATACCACGGCCAGCCGCACATGGGCACTTCGGGCGCGCAGCCCGCCGGCGTCGAAAAGATGTGATAGATTCGCGCGCCCACAATGCCGGCGATAACGACGTACACTAAGGCATCCCAGATCCGATCGGGATTCTCGCCCCGGCGGCGTGCCTCGCGCGCGGCCACAAACCCGCCGATCAGCGCGCCCAGCACGATGATGATGCCATAAAACCGGATCGGCAGTGGGCCAATGCACAATCCCGGTTGCAGCCCTAATTCACACGACATGCGTTTCTCCTCGCCTCTGGAAGTTGGAAGTTGGAAGTTAGAAGTTGGAGGTTAGAGGTTAGAGTCAACCCGGTCTTCCTGATCCCTGCTCCCCAATCCCTGATCCCTAAAAGTCTTTCCGCGGCGGCGCACCAAAACTGGTCAACAGCGACACCGCCCCCAGCCCGATCACGACCAACGGCCCAAACCATACCCCGGACAGCGGATCGAGGTTGGCGATCTGGAAGAACACACCCAGCGCTATCACCACGACGCCCGGTATCCATTGCCCCGGCGGGCGGCGGCGATGGCGGATGACGTACAGCCCTGTGCCGTAGTCCGTGCCCGCCCACATATCTTCGCGTGAGCGCCACCGCAACAGCAATATGCCAGCGCCCCAGATCAGCAAAGCCACGGGCCAATACTGCCGGACTGTTACCGGTAGCGATCTGGTTTGATCGGTGGCGATGATCACGCCCAACCCGATCATCACGATGCTAAAAGCAGCTCGACCCCAGCGTATTCCGCGCACGACGATCCACTCACGCTTAATTGGCAGCCGGCTTGAAAATCTTGATCAACGTGCGCGCCGTCCAGAAGACGGCCCAGGCCGCAAAGGCCAGGCTGACCGCTAACGCGCGATTCTCATCCACCACCGCGTGCACCTTTACGCCATCAGCGTCGATTTCGGCTACGGCGATCGGTCGGGCGCGCACCAGGCCGCCGCCACCGCCGCCCACGCCTTCATCGCGGGTGCCCGCTTCGCCGTCGCTGCCGATGCCGCCGCCCATGCCAAACGCCTGTGACACGCTGGCGATAGGCACCACCACTGTCTCACCTGAAGCGATGGGTTGACCGTATACATTCTCAATCGCGATAGCGCGCTGCGCCTGTTCAAACGTCCCGAAAAAGCGGTTCACGCCCTGTTCCACTGCCGAGGTTGAAGCTGCTTCCGACATGCTGTCACTCCTTCATCCGGCGGGTCAAGCCCGCGCTGCGCATCAAACTCACTGCCGCATTCATCACAACGGGCAGCAGCACCGCCGCAATCAGCAGCAGTGCTTCCAGCCGGTGATTCACATCGCTGACCGGCACGCGATACGTCCTATCGGCCGCGCGATCGAACAACGCCGTTGGCCGGGCCCAGCGAAATAATCCGCCCAACAGGGATGTGTGTCCGCCCTGGCGCAGCGTCGCGTCCGCACGCTGCCATGACCAGATCACGGCTTCCGGCACGATCTCGCGGTCGCCGACCTTGATCGGTTCACCGCGCACGACTTCGCGTTTAAGTCCCATGTGTCTGTGCCCCACGCGCCAGCCAGCGCCGCGCGTAATCTTCTTCAGCTTGCTGCGTTGTTACGATGCCGTCCAGCCGCGCCGCCGTCAACTCGCGCAGCAAGCGTCCCAATGCCGGGCCAGCCGGCACGCCCAAACTTTGCAACTGCGTGCCATCCAACTCAGGCCGCACGTTCTGCCATTCATCGAGATAACGCTTGATGTTGTGGCGCGCCTGTTCATGCTCGATGATGTCCGCTGCTGTTTGCAATGCGCGATCATGATACGGTGCAAGCAAACGATAAACCGCGCTGGCGGCCTCAGCCACCCCGATCGAATCCGCGGCGGCTACCAGGCCCGCCACCTGTTCCAGATCGATCGCATCCTCGCGGCGCAGATTCAATCGCAGCGCGATTCGTCGCACGTCGGCCACAGGCAATTCTGCCAGCCAATACGCCCAGCCCAAAAACGCCTCAACCGGACGGGACAACCGCGCGCCCGATCGAACATCGACGCCCAACGC
>JAUQXD010000890.1 GCA_030834835.1 Thermoflexales bacterium
AAGGCACGCTGGATGAGCTGGCGCGTTGGGATGTGATCAACTATATGCGCGCGCTCGGCAAAGGTCAGGTCACGCCAGAACATGCGGTAGGCGGCGTCGTTTTCGATGCACAGGCGGAAGTCGCGCAGCGCACCGAGCTGCTAAAGCAAGCCGTCGCGCAGGGTGTCATCACGTCAGACGAGGCCGATAGCTTCAGCGCAGTTCACACCGCATTGGACGGCCGCACGCCCGGCACCGGTACCCCGGCAGAACGGCAGACGGCCATGCTGGCCGAACTAGTCAAGGCCGGAACGATCACCCAGGCTCAGGCTGACGTTTTCGAGGACATTCACGATCGGCTGGACGCGGCCGAGTTGTTGCCGTAACCCTCCGGGTAAAACAGCCCTGTCTTCTTCACGAAGTAAGGCGTTGCACCTGGGGCGAGATGGCTGAAGCAGTTGGGCGCGTTTAGAGTAAGGAACTATGCAGATCACCAAAGACACCCGCATATCCGACCTGCTGACAGAGTACGGCGACATTGCCGAAGTCATGGAAGTCTTTGGCATCAAGCGGGTGGGCGGCTACTCGTTGCGATTGTTCATCGCGAAGGCGCTCACCGTTGAATGGGCGGCGCGGATTCACCGCGTGCCGTTGGACGAGTTTCTAGGGACATTGCGGCGAGCAGTTGCATCCCAAAACCGGATCACGCCATGAGCCTTTCCAAACGGCTCGGAGAAGCCCGTCAGGCTTTTGCTCAACACGACGCGCAGGCATCAGCGCTGGCCCATTCGCCGGAGCGCATCGTGCAGGCCAATGAAGAACATGGCGGCGCAGGCAGTCAATACCTTGGCGAGCTGGTGTATGGCGGGCTGGACGGCATCATCACCACCTTTGCCGTCGTCAGTGGCGTGGCCGGCGCTCAGCTAGGCACGCCCGTCATCCTGATCCTCGGCCTGGCCAACCTGTTGGCCGATGGCTTCTCAATGGCTACCGGCGCCTATCTGTCGGCGAAAAGTGAGCAAGAGTATTACCGGCGCGAGTGGCAACGCGAGGCATGGGAAGTGGAGCACTTCCCCGACGGCGAGCGGGCCGAACTGCACGAGGTGTATCGCCAGCGCGGCTACGCCGATGACGAGGCGCGGCAACTGGTCGAAATTCAGAGCCGCGAGCCGCGCCGCTGGGTGAAGGCGATGATGCTGGACGAGCTCGGTATGCTGGAAGACGCGCGCAACCCGCTGCTCAACGGGCTGGCAACCTTCATTTCGTTCGTCGTTGCCGGCACAGTGCCGCTGCTCATCTATCTGCTGGGCTTACTGGTCCTGATCCCATCGGACGCGTCCTTTCCGATAGCCCTGGTGCTTTCGGGGCTGGCCTTGTTTGGGCTGGGAGCGGCGAAGGTACTGGTCACCAAACTCAATCCGATCCGCAGTGGTGTCGAAATGCTGCTGGTGGGCGGATTCGCGGCGGGTGTAGCCTATGCCGTCGGCGCGCTGCTCAAAGGTATCGGTAGTTGACGCCCGATCTCAAGCGACAATAAGGAACCGTGTCATGTTCAACCCTTACCTGTTGATGACGCTGCTGTACATCGCATTGGCCGTGTTGGCCGCACTGGACTCGTCGCTGGCGGGTCTGAACGTCTTGCCCTGGTTCAACGGCCTGCGCTGGTTGCGCATACACTTGATCACGCTCGGCACGTTGACCGAAGTTATCTTCGCGGTATTGCCGGGTCTGGTCGCGGAGCGCACTGGTCAGCCGCGACCCAAAACGCGCTGGGATATCTGGTTGACACTCAACGCGGGCTTACTCATCCTGTTGATCGGCATCCCGCTGGTTAACGCCGCGCTGATCTTCACCGGCGGGACCCTGGTCTTCGTCGCCGCGACGCTGTTGATCGCGCAGTTGAACGGCCTGCGCACAACGACGCCCACTTCGACCTTGACCGGGCGCAGATTTTACCTGGCTGGACTGAGCTATTTGTTGCTGGGTATCATCGTCGGCACCGGCCTGTGGCTGGGTTGGGGCGCGGCGCTGCGGATCGCGGTGCCCATCGAAGTCCACATCCACGCCAACAACTGGGGCTTCATGTCGCTGGTCTTCGCCGGACTGTTGGTTGATCTGTCGGCCAGCTTCACGCAGCGCCCATTGGCCTGGCCGCGCTCCATCACGCCGATCTTTTGGATGATGACGTCTGGTGCGCTGCTGCTGGTGCTCGGCCCCTGGCTGAAAAACGAGGCCCTGTCGGTGCCGGGCATTGTGCTGCACCTCAGCGCGACCGGCTGGCTTCTGATGAACGTGATTAAGCCGGTGTGGGCCGACCGCCGGAAGTGGTCGCCGGGCCTCTGGCACATCCTCACCGGCTACGTATGGATCATTGCACCGGTGTTGGTCGCCCCGTTGATCATCCTTAAGGTGCCCGGCTTCCCCGGCGCCGGCATCGAGCAAAACGCGCCGCAGGCGCTGATTTACGGCTGGGTGCTGCAATTCGGTTATGCGCTGGTACCGTATCTGTTCGCGCGGTTCTTCTTGCCCAATCAGCCGGCCCGGCCGGGCGGCAACTGGTTCAGCCTGATAACCGTCCACGCGGGTGGCGTCCTGCTCTGGGCCAGCATCTTCGCCGGAGATGCGCAGCCTGCCTTGCACGCCATGGCCTATGCGTTCTGGGCCGCTTCGCTGGTGCCGATCGTGCTGGATCTTTGGCGCATTGCGCGCGAGGGATTGGGGCGCTTCGAGCACGCACGGGTTGAGTCGATCACCGATGACCCTGCCGGGGCGAATTGAGCACGGCTTGCCTCTCGATCCAACTACAGATGTAGACATCGTGGTGATGGGTGATCGATGCCATTGCTGCGTCTAGTCCTGAAGAATAAGTCTGAAGAAACCAGGGAGTTGCTAATGACCAAATTTCTGAACAAGTACATGCGAAAGTTTCACCGCTGGCTGGCCTTGCCATTTATCGTGTTGATCATTACGGTATTATTGACGCGCAATTTGCCGGCGGGCGCCAGCGTACAGATGCTTCAGCAGTTGTTGATGCTGATTATGGCCGTCACCGGGGTATATTTGTGGGTCCTTCCGTGGTGGACGAAATCGCGCCGGCGACGATGAGGTGAATACGCCCGTCGTCTTCGCTTCGCATGTCGACCCGCCTCGCACGCCAACTCCGGAACATATGACCCGCGTCATACGCTCCCGGCAGCGCCTGGCCTATACTGAAGGCACCGCCGTGGGAGCACGCCATGTTCCGATCGCTTCGTTCACGACTGGGTGCGATTTTTCTCGGCTTCCTGATCTTGGTAGCCGCCTCGGTGGCCATCACCTTTTTGACGATCGACGCCCAGACCGACGATGCTCGCGTGATCAACCTGGCCGGACGTCAGCGCATGCTGACGCAGCAAATGGTCTGGCTCGCGCTCACACAGCCCGATCGGTCAGATCGGCCTGAGCTGGCCGCCGCGATCGATCACTTCGATCGCACGTTGACGGCGCTGCGAGATGGCGGCACTGCCCTCGATGCGGATGATCGCTCGATCAGTCTCCCCCCCGCGTCCGATCACCTCATCCGCGCCCGATTGGACACCATCGCGCAAACGTGGGTTGATTTTCGATCACATCTGCAACCGCCCGACGCCGCCGGCTTGCAGGCTCTCTCGCCCGTCATCCTCGCGCAGATCGATCAGCTGGTCGCCGACTACGAGACCCGCGCGCAGGCGAAAATCACGCAATTACAAATCATTCAGGCCGCCTTCTTTGCGATCGCGCTGGCGTTGGTCGCCGCCGGGTACTTCATCACACGGCGACAGATCATTCAACCCTTGAGCGCGCTGGAAACGGCCACCCGGCGCATGGCGACCGGTCAGCTCACTGAACCGCTGCCGCCCGGCCGCGACGACGAACTCGGCGAAGTGGGCCGCGCTTTTGAAACGATGCGTGCCGAAATTGTGATCGCGCGCGATCAACTTGAGGCCCGTGTGGAGCAGCGCACTCGCGAGCTGACGGCAGCCTTTGAATTGAGCCAGGAGATCGTCGGGCAGATCGATCTCGATCGGTTGTTGAAGTCCGTCACCGATCGCGCGCGCACGCTGACGCAGGCTACGGCCGCTTCGTTGTGTTTGATCGATCGTGATCCGCAGCTATTGGCGCTGGTTGCCAATAGCGGATCAACGTCCGCGCCGATCAATCTACTGCAATCCGTCGAGCGTGATCCCGCGCAGCAGGTCGTGGTCAACGGCGCTACGGTGGTCGTCGAGGCCGACTGCACCGCTTGCGCGTTTCTGGGCGCGCACGCGCCGGGCCAGTGCGCGGTTGCGCCGCTGCGTGCGGGTCAGGCGATGCTTGGCGCACTATGCGTCGTG
>JAUQXD010000891.1 GCA_030834835.1 Thermoflexales bacterium
GGGCCACTTCGGGTCGAGTTTTAATTTGCGCTCTTTGTGGTGATAACGCGGGTCCTGATACCGAATCCACACGACCGGCTCGTCCGGCTGTGATCGATCGATGTGTTCGAGATTCAGCGCCATGCATTCGTTCTTCTTGATGCCCGTCTTCAGGAGCAGTGTTATCAGCAGATAGGGCCGCACATCCGGCTTGTCGGCCTGATGGCGTATCTGCTGCGCCATGGCCAGCACCTCTTCGATTTGCGCGTCCGTGAGAATGTCGGGCAGGGGGGTGCTCACCGGGCGCTGCGTGATCGGCGCAGCCGGATCGCTGGCAATCACGTTGCTTTCGGCCAGCCACTTGAAGAACGCCTTTAAGGTTGTGATCCGGCGCGACAGCGATTTGGCATTGCACGGCACGCCGCGATCATGCAGCAGCCAGTCGATGAAGTTCTCCAGATCCCGATAGGCGATCTTGCCGATCGGGCGCGCGGGGCTCGCGAACTCGATCAGGATGTTCAGATCATAGAAGAATGATTTGACCGTATGCGGCGACAGCGCGCTCTTTTCCATATGTTCGCGATACGCATCGACGACGGTTGCCAGGGACGATTGAGTGCTCAGCGGCTGCCCGGCGGCGCGCGCCCGATCGATCGGGGCAGTGGATTCGCCCGGTAAATCAGCCGGTTCTGCCGACTTCGACTCCGGTGGCGCAACCGCCGGCTCCGTCGGAAGTTGATCGAACAATGACAATTGCAGGCCGTTGGTGGTCATGATTATCCTCGTGCGCTAAGCGTACCTGATCGAGCGGTCAGTGTCAAATGAACAAATTCACCCTTGCACAATGGGCGTGACGGTGGTAAAATCTTGCGCGCGAAAGTGGTTGACCGGGCCTGTAGCTCAATTGGCAGAGCAATTGACTCTTAATCAATGGGTTTTGGGTTCAAGTCCCAACAGGCTCACTACCAGCAACATCTGACCTCCTTTCGCACTTCACCCCATCAAGCCAGACTTGATGGGGTGAAGTGTTTATCGGCGGATTTCCTTTCGCAGCGCGGCCTACCATCCCAACTCCACCCACAATGCCGGATGATCGGAGTCCGGCGTCTCCATATACTCTGCCCCGTTGATCGTCGTGCCCGGTGACACGAAAACGTGATCGATCCGATCGGACATCGATCGGTTCTGATCGTCCACGCCGTTGGGCCAGCGCAGCAACCACGCATCGTCCAACACCGTCCGCGTCAGTTGATATTGCTCGCTGTCCGGTCGGAAATTGAAGTCGCCCATCGCGATCATCGGCAGACTGGTATCGACAGATTGCAGCAGAGCCTGTTGCTGCACGATTGGTCCGCCGTTCCCCAGGTGCGTGACGACCACCTGAAATCGTTTTGATCCCGCCGTGATGGTCGCGATGATGGCCGCCGTCTGTTCGCCCGCGCTGTAAAAATAGACCACGCGTGGATTTTCGATGGGATACCGCGAGAGCAGCGCAATTCCGAACGTGCCCGCGCCGACCTTCGGCCCGTAGTACGAATGAAAGCCCAGCTTATCGGCAAAGTAGCGCACCAGATCAAAGTTGCCGCCTGCAATGCGATTGGTGTCTGATTCTTGCAGGCCGATTACGTCGGGGTTGGCCCCGCTCATCAGCGCGAATTGCCCCCAACGATTCAGCTGGCCTTCAGCATCGTAGCCTTGTTGGATGTTGTAAGTCACCACTCGCAACTTCGTCGGCTGGTTTACTATGCCGGCGGGTTGCCGCGATGACCAGGCTACGCTGAACAAGGCTAAAGCGCCGAGTATCATGATCGAAAAAGCCAAATCTCTTGAGAAACGTTTGTCACTCGATTGAACAATCGACCGCACCGCGAGCAAGGGCAAAGCCATCACCACACCCAACACCGCGAAGACCAACCAGAACCGATCGCGAAACAGCGGCCCGACGATAGGAATGTAGTCGTACACCGTGGTGAAGACCTGCGCGAAAATCATCAGCAGCAAGAACAGGCCGGCCAGCGTAAAACTGCCGCCCAGCGCCCGAAGCGATGGTTGCCGCGCGATCAACTCTCGGCTGTAGAGGCTCACATCCAG
>JAUQXD010000892.1 GCA_030834835.1 Thermoflexales bacterium
GCTGCGTAGTGCGTGTTTGTCACGCAACACGCAGCACGAACCACGTTTTAGACCGGGATGTTGCCGTGCTTTCTCGGCGGCGCGGGCGCATACTTGTCGCGCAGGGCGGCCAGCGACGCGATGATCTTGGCGCGTGTCTCGCGCGGTTCGATAATGTCGTCGACGTAACCGGCGCTGGCCGCGTGATAGGGATTGTTGAACTTCTGCCGGTACTCGTCGGCGAGCAGGGTGCGCGTCGCCGCCGGATCGTCCGACGATTCAATCTGGTCTTTGAACAGGATGTTGGCCGCGCCTTCCGCGCCAAGCACCGCAATTTCCGCGCTGGGCCAGGCATAGTTGACGTCCGTCCCCAGATACTTGCTGCTCATCACCACATACGCGCCGCCATACGCCTTGCGCGTAATGATGCTGATCTTGGGCACGGTCGCTTCCGAATAGGCATACAGCACCTTGGCGCCGTGGCGGATGATGCCGCCGTGTTCCTGCGTGATACCAGGCAAAAAGCCGGGCGAATCGACGAACGTGATCAATGGCACGTTGTAGCAATCGCAGGCCCGCACGTGCCGCGTGATCTTATCCGAGGCGTCAATGTCGATCACGCCCGCCATCATCATCGGCTCCTGCGCCACGATGCCCACGCTGTGCCCGCCGATGCGGGCCAGCCCGACGATGGCATTCTTCGCAAAGGTCGGCTGAATTTCCAGGAACGAACCCTGATCGACGATGTGTTCGATCACGGCGTGCATGCTGTACGCCACCGATGAATCGAGCGGCACGATCGAGTTGAGTTCCTCGTCCATACGCAGCGGATGATCGTCCGGCGTCACAAACGGCGGATTCTCGACGTTGTTCGAGGGCAGATAACTCAATACGCGGCGGCACATCTCCAATGCCTCTTGCTCGGTTTTGGTCGCCAGATGCGCCGTGCCGCTGATCGAGAGATGCACGTCCGCGCCGCCCAGACTCTCGGTATCGATCACTTCGCCTGTCACCGCTTTGATGACCTGCGGGCCGGTCAGGAACATGTACGAATGTTTCTCGACCATGATGATCATGTCGGTCAACGCGGGCGAATAGGCCGCGCCGCCTGCGCATGGGCCAAGCATCACGCTGATCTGCGGGATCACGCCCGAATACAGCGCGTTGCGGCGGAAAATCTCGGCGTAACCGCCCAGGCTCTTCACACCTTCCTGAATGCGCGCGCCGCCCGAATCGATCAGGCCGACGATGGGCACGCCGTTGCGCACGGCCAGATCCATGACGCGGCAAATCTTGTGGCTCTGCATTTCGCTGAGCGTGCCGCCGTAGACCGTGAAGTCCTGCGCGTACACGTACACCGTGCGGCCTTCGATCTGGCCGTAGCCGGTGATCACGCCTTCGCCCAGATACTTTTCCTTCGCCAGCCCGGCTTCATCGCCTTGATGCGTGATGAACGGCTCGAGCTCGTTGAACGTGCCGTGATCGAGCAGCTGCTCCAGCCGTTCACGCGCCGTCAACTTGCCTTTGGCGTGCTGTTTCGCAATCCGATCGGCGCCGCCGCCGATCCGGGCCTTTTCGCGCATCGTGCGCAGTTCCAAAATGCGAGGGTCTTCCTGAGTCATAAGCGCATCCTTTCAATGCATAGTGCTTAGTTCATAATTCATAAAGACAGAGGACGAACAACCTCGCTCGCCCCCGCCGTGGTCATTATGCACTATGAATTATGCATTATGCATTCAGTATACAAACTCTCTTACATCGTAGTTCGAGACTTTCGCCCCGTTCAAGTTCAACCCGCTGCGAATGGCCGCGCGCTGCGCGGCGCGCTCGTCAGCGCTCAACGCGCGCAGGCCATGCTGCGCGGCGA
>JAUQXD010000893.1 GCA_030834835.1 Thermoflexales bacterium
GAATGTCATCGCCGGGCAGGTGCGCTCGAATCGCCAACCGGAGATCGCCTTTCTGTTCACGGGCCAGGGCGCGCAATACTTGGAGATGGGCCGCGCGCTCTACGAAACGCAGCCGGTCTTTCGCGCGGCACTCGATCGTTGTGATGGACTCCTGCGCCCGCATTTGGGCGGGTCGTTGCTGTCGATGCTTTATCCTGATTCAGCAGTCAACCAGCAACCATCAACCATCGATCAAATGGCCATCGCGCAGCCCGCGATCTTCGCCATCGAATATGCGTTGGCCGAGGTGTGGAAGTCGTGGGGCATCGTGCCGTCGATCGTGACCGGGCATAGCGTGGGGGAGTATGTGGCGGCGTGCGTGGCGGGGGTGTTCAGTCTCGAAGACGGCTTGAAACTGGTGGCCGGACGCGGGCGCTTGATGCAATCGCTGCCGCCGACCGGCGAAATGGCGGCGGTGTTTGCGGATGAAGCGCGCGTCCGATCGGCGATGGTGCCTTACAGCGATCGGGTGTCGATCGCGGCGATCAATTGGCCGGACAGTGTCGTGATCTCCGGTGAGAAGTCAGCCGTGCAGCAGGCGATCGATCACTTGCGGACTGAGGGCATTCGCGCGCGGGTGCTGAATGTAGCCATCGCCGCGCACTCGCCGTTCGTAGACTCAATCCTCGATCCATTTGAAGCGATCGCCGCCACCGTGAAGTACGCTCCGCCACAGATCGATTTCGTGTCGGGCATGACCGGACAGGTGGTGCGTCAGGACGAAATCACGCAGGCCGCTTACTGGCGGCAACATATGCGGCAGGCGGTGCGCTTCGCCGATGCAGTTGAGACGTTGCATCAACGCGGCGTCGAACTGTTCGTTGAGTGCGGGCCGGCGCCGACGTTGATCGGCATGGCGCAGCGGTGTGTGCCGTCGGGAACGGGCGTGTGGCTGCCCTCATTGCGGCCCGGTACCGATGACTGGACGCAGCTGCTCACGAGTCTGGGCACGCTCTATGCGCGCGGCGTCGATGTCGATTGGGCTGGATTTGATCGTGGCTATAGTGGCCGTCGTATTCCATTGCCGACGTATCCGTTTCAGCGCCAACCGTATTGGTTCAATCAACAGGCAAATGTCGCTCAGCGAACGGCAACGGCCAATCGGCTGCGGACGATTGACGAAAGTGCGCATCCCCTGCTGGGACGGCGCATCAGTTCGCCGGTGATCAAGGACGTTGTGTTTGAGACGCAGCTCAATGCGCAGTGGCCGCCGTTCCTCGATCATCATCGCATCTATGGCATGGTCGTACTGCCATCACCGGCCTATATCGAGATGGTGTTGGCGGCTGCGTCACAGGTCTTTGGGACAGCTTCGCCGGTGCTGGAAGACTTGATGATCCACGAAGCCTTGCTGCTGCCTGAAACAGGTTCAAGAGCGATTCAGCTGGTGATGGGTGAAGCTATCGATCAGCGTGTGGCGTTTCAGGTCTTTGCCCGGAACGATCGACCTACCGAGTGGACACGGCATGCGACCGGCGTTGTGAACCTCCAACCGATCGCGCCCGATCGCGTGACGTTGGCGTTGGACGAAGTGAGGGGGCGCTGTGCGACCGCGATCTCTGGCGCGGATTATTATGCGCGTGTGCGCGAACTTGGCCTCGAATTCGGCTCGGATTTCAGGGGGATTACGCAGCTGTGGCGACGCGATGGCGAAGCGCTCGGTCTGATTGAACTACCAGGTGATCTTATCACTGACGCCGGTATCTATCACATCCATCCGGCGCTGCTGGACGCGTGCTTCCACGTGCTGGGCGCGCCGCTGCCGCAGACGGATGATCTCTCGACGTTTCTGCTGATTGGGTTGGATCGCTTCGTACTGCATCGCGCGCCGGGCACGCGACTGTGGAATCATACTGTGCTCCGATCGGCTAACGGCGCGATCGGCGAGACGTTCACGGGCGACATCCAGCTCTTTAATGAAGACGGCCAACTGGTTGCCGAGGCGCAGGGCCTGCATCTCAAGCGCGCCACACGTGAAGCACTGCGCCGCATCACACACAGGTCGCCGTTGGAAGACTGGCTATATGAAGTTCAGTGGCAGGCGAAACCGAATCAGTTGGCCGCGAGCGAATTGACGTCGATCGGGTCGCCGGGGCCGTTTCAGATCGCCGATCGGCTGCAACCGCAGCTGGCTGATTTGAGCGCAGAATACGGTCTGGACGTGTATGCCAAGTTGCTGCCGGAATTGGACGCGCTCAGCGCCGGCTATGTCATTGAGGCGCTGCGCCGTCTGGGTTGGCAGCCCGATCGCGGTGAACGCGTAACCGCCCCGACATTGGCCGCGCGGCTGGGCGTGATCGATCGGCATCAACGATTGTTGGCGCGGTGGCTGTCGATCCTGGCGGACGAGGGCGTGCTGCATTGGTGCGGTGACGACTGGGAAGTGATCGCGCCGCTGCCCAGGGTTGAGATTGAAGCCCGACGTGGCAGCGTGATCGCGAAGTATCCGATCGCGAGCGCGGAAGTGGCGCTGCTGGATCGCTGCGGGCCGCAGTTGGCGGGTGTGCTGCGGGGCGAAGTTGATCCGTTGCATTTGCTGTTCCCCAACGGCTCGCTGGCCCTGACGGAACCGCTGTACAAAACTTCGCCGTCGGCTCGAGCTTATAACGCCCTCGTCCAGCAGGTGCTGTCAACGGCCCTCGCAGATCGATCCGGGCCGGTGCGCGTGTTGGAGATCGGGGCCGGCACCGGGGCGACAACGTCCTTCGTACTGTCGGCGCTGCCGATGGATCGAACGGCGTACACTTTCACCGATGTCTCGCCCCTGTTCTTGGCGAAGGCCGAAGAGCAGTTCCGCGCGCATGACTTCATGCGCTATCAATTGCTCGACATCGAACGCGAGCCGGGCAAGCAAGGCTTTGGCACGCAGCCGTTTGATGTGATCATCGCGGCCAATGTGGTGCACGCTACGCGCGATCTGCGTGAGACGTTGCGGCATGTGCGGCACCTGTTAGCGCCGGGCGGCCTGCTGGTGCTGTTGGAAGGGACCGAGCCGCAGCGCTGGGTGGACGTCACCTTCGGCTTGACGGATGGCTGGTGGCGCTTTGTCGATACCGATCTGCGTTCGGACTATCCATTGTTGTCGTCGGCGCAGTGGCTTAATCTGCTTGACTCACTGGGTTTTGAGGCTGCTCAAGCGCTGGCCCTGCCGATGTCGGCCGACGAATCGATCGGGCAGGCGGTGATTGTGGCGCGCGCGCCAGACGTTGCCGCGAATTGGCTAATCATTGGTGACCAGGGCGAAGTGGGTCAACACCTGACAGAGTTGTTGACGGCGCGAGGTCAAAGCGCGCATCACATCCAGGCCGATGATTATGACCGGTGGTTGAATAACGCGGATCATCAGGGCGTCATTGATACAACCAGTCTCGGGGCTGGTGGCGCTGCCGCCTCGCTGTGTGATCATGTGCTGCGGCTTACGCAGACGTTGATCCGCGCGCGGCGCTCGACGAAGTTGTGGGTGGTGACGCGCGGCGCGCAGTCGGTTGAGTCCACCGATCAACCTTCGCTGCTGGCCTCTTCAACGCTGTGGGGACTGGGTCGCGTGATCGCGTTGGAACATCCCGAAGTATGGGGTGGCCTGATCGATTTGTCCGGCACTGATTCACCGCTCGATGACGCGACGGCGATATTGACCGATCTTTTCAACAACGATGGCGAAGATCAAGTCGTGTGGCGCGGAGATCGACGTTACGTGCCGCGCCTGATGCGAAAGACTGGAGTCGGGAGTGCGGCCGCGTGGCAAGCATCACCGGCCGGCGCTTATCTTATCACAGGCGGTTTGGGCGGCCTGGGCTTGAAGTTAGCGTCATGGCTGGCCGAGCGC
The DNA here is from genome assembly GCA_030834835.1 of Thermoflexales bacterium. GTDB lineage: Bacteria > Chloroflexota > Anaerolineae > Fen-1058 > Fen-1058 > JAGOBP01. The sequence continues at coordinate 3,866 of JAUQXD010000893.1, forward strand.
GGCGCGCGGCACCTGGTGCTGATGGGGCGCAGCGGTCTTACGGGCCGAGACGCCGATCGGAAGGTGAGCGCGATCAAAGCGATCGAAGTATCAGGGGCAAGTGTCACGGTGATCGCCGCGGATGTGGCTAATCGAGCGGAGATGACGGCGTTGTTCGATCGCTTTGGCCACGACCTGCCAGCACTGCGCGGCGTCATTCATGCGGCCGCCGCCTTAAGCGCGTGGCCGGTCGCCGACATGCCGATCGAGGCGCTGCACGACATGCTGCGGCCCAAGGTGGACGGCACGCAGTTACTGCATGAATTGACGCGCAACATGACGCTGGATTGCTTTGTGATGTTTTCGTCGACGACGGCACTGTGGGGCGCGCGCACGCTGGCGCATTACGCCGCCGCCAACGCGTTCCTCGATGCGATGGCGGACTATCGGCGCAGTTTGAATTTGCCGGCGCTATCCATCAACTGGGGCACGTGGGCGGAAATGCGCGCGGCCTCGCGCGATGATCAACAGGCGTTCGCGCAGTTTGGCCTGCAGCCCATGCCTGACGATCAAGCGCTGGCCGCCTTAGGCGAGTTGCTAAGCCGATCGGACAGCGCGCATGCCGTCGTGGCTTCAGTGGATTGGCGCACGCTCAAGTCGGCGTATGAAGCCAAGCGGCCTCGACCGTTCCTGTCGCAAGTTGAGGATCGGACACGATCGAGCACACCGGATCGATCGGTCCGTCAGACAC
>JAUQXD010000091.1 GCA_030834835.1 Thermoflexales bacterium
CTATCGGCGGCACGGTCGCGGCGATCGTGCTGGAAGCCGCGGTCTCAGGAGCCACCAGGAGCGACTCAACCCCTTCAACCGATCACTTCAAAAATCGAGTAGCCGTCATCATGGCGATTCTGGCAGCACTGGTGGCCGTCATCGCGTATCTGCAAAGCGATGCCGGGTCGCACGACAATCGCGCCAACCGCGACAGCAAGCGCTACGCTACCGAGGCGCTGGGCCGTAAAGTCAGCGGCCAGGCGCGCGTGAACTTTGACTACAATGCGGCCTATCAAAATTGGTACGAACTTGATTCGCTGGCCAACTCGGCGGAAGTGCGCGAAGAAACCGCCGCGGCACAGCGCTATCGCACCGTGCGCGACCTGATGCCGCCGCTCAGTCCGCTGCTGGCCCAGCCGTACTTCGATGTGGACACCGGCCAGATCGATGTGGCACGTTACGAGGCCGACACCTACCTGGTCGAGATCACGGCGTTGACTGAGAAATTCATAGCGGCCTCCAATGTGAAAGATGCCTGGGACGCCAAAGCCAATACCTACATCGTGCATCTCACATTGCTGGCGGTGGCGCTGTTCATGTTCGGCCTGGCAATCACCATCTCCACGCCCGTCACGCGCAAGGTGTTTGTGGGCGCGGGGTCGTTGGCGGCGATCGTCGCCATGGTCTGGGCCGGCGCGACGCTGCTTCAGCCGGTGGTTGATCGGCGCGGGCAGGGCAGCGCCATCGACGCGTATGCGCGCGGCTTCGGGTTGGCTTACCAGGCGCGCTACACTCAAGCGATCGACGCGTTTGACGGCGCGTTGAGCGCCGCGCCCGATTATGGCAGCGCGTACGCGCAGCGCGCCGAAGCCCGGTTCGCGCTGGGCGAGTATCAACAGGCCGCCGCCGATTACGAGCAGGCGCGCGCCAATGGGGACGATTCCACCGCGACGGCGGGCAATCTGGGGTGGACGTACTATCTGCTGGGCCGCTTCGACGATGCGATCAAACTCAATCGCGAAACGTTGGCTAAGTCGCCGGACGAGTTGTGGATTCGCTTCAATCAGGGCGTGACGCTGCTGGCTGCCGGGCAAATCGATGCGGCCAGAGTAGAATATCAGGGCGGCATGGATCAATCGGCCCGGCAAGTGGCGGCGGCTAAAGCCGCGAAAGAAGAGCCGCCGTATCTGTTGTGGTGGTCGCTGGATATGGCCGCGGTCGATCTGGACGATCTGACAAAAACGATCGATACGGGCGATGGCCTGCCCGCGCCCTACAAGCTGGCCGATGCTAAGGGTGCCCGCGCGGCGGCGCAAGACCTCGTTGCGCAGTTGAAGAGCCTGTCGGTTGGGCTGGAGTTCAACGGTCAGCCGCCCGCCCGATCGCTCACGGCCACGATTTCGCCCTTCCAGTTTGGCGAGGCGGTGCTCGATTCAGATGGCAATCCTACCGATGAAGTTACCTCGGCAGAAGAATTCGTCTTTGGCACAAAGGAAGTGCTGGTGGTGTTTGATTACGACGGCATGCAGGACGGCCAGGAAGTGATCGTCAAAGTCTTCATCGACGGCGAAGAAGACCCGTCGTGGCGATTGATTGCGCCTTGGGAGTTGGGCGCGTCAGGCACGGCGCAGAAGCCGCTCAGCCTGTCGTACAGCGATACGTTCGTGCTGTCGTCTGGCGAGTACGAGGTCGATCTGTTTGTGGATGGACAGTTGGCGCAGCGCGGCAAGTTTACAGTGCTGGCAGAGTAGAAGGACACCCCCACGCCTGGCGCGCCGTCCAATCTCCAAAGAGAACAAGACTGATCGATGTCGAACACCGATCAGGTCTTGCATTTTGATAGCAGCCGCAATCGCGCTATACTGATGACATCTCTCATTTGGAGGTAATGTTATGCTGATCAAAGCAGCAATGTGGGTGCACGGTACGGCTGTCGCAGTCGAATTTCCAGAAAAATTGGTATCCAATGGGATAGTGCGCGCGGGCGACGGCGCGCATTTTTATGGGCATTCCGGTTCCGTGAATTGGTTTCATGCGGCCATCCCCAGCCCGGTGATCCTGGATGGCGTACGGCCTGCACTCTCTCAAGTGTGCGTGCTGTATCGGCTAGGGCCGGGCGCTAGTGGCGTGCTGACCAAGCTACATTTATACGATGGACCGTATCTGGTCTGGCAGCATGACTGTAAATGGACGGGCGATCACCGGGAGACGTTAGATACTCAGAATACCTTGCCTTTGCTCACCAACCGGCCGGTTATCAAATATGGCTTAAACGTCGCCATGCAGGTCAAGTATGCAGATCTGTTTGACGAGGATGACAGCCCAACCAAACGGACCTTTGATTTCTATGTAGCAGCAGTTGGGGCCGATTTTGTGGTCTAGGACCCGGCTAAGACCCAGAAATACAACGATGCGAGTCGTAGATTTAACGACTCGCACCGCCGACACGAGCTAAGTCCAGGGTCAAACGTAAGTGGCCCCTCACTCTCTCCATCGATAAGGGCCTATCGACAAGTGAAGCGCGGGAAAGGTGACGTTTAGATCTTCGGCAGCACGCGGCCGGTACGCTGCAGGTATGATCGATACTCGTCACCAAAGTGATCGAGCATCATCTGCTCTTCGCGCGGCACGCGCACAAAGTACACGAGGCCGAACAGCACCAGCGTCGCCAGGCCTGCGATCCAGTTGTTCAGCAGCAGCGCCTGCGCCACGCCCCACAACCACATCGCCGCGTAGATGGGATGGCGAATGACGCCATAGATACCTGACGTGACCAGCGATTGGGCGGGCGTGACCTCGACCGTGGGCGACCAATTCTGGCCCAGATCGACATGGGCGCGATACAGCAGATACAGGCAGCCCGCAAACCCGATCGCGCCCAGCCAGCCCAACAGCTCGGGGCGGGCGTAGTCGGCGAATTGCGGCCAGCCGCTAAAAACATAGATCAACGGGATGATCTCCATGCCGGAAAAGGCCGCCAGATCGAGCACCAGATCGATCGGGCGGGTGCGATCATCGGTGGTCTTCTTCTGTCGCCGGGCTTGTTTGACTCGCATGCGATGCGGAAAGCGAATCACTTCCGCCGCGATCAGTCCGATCAGGAAGATCAGTTTGAAAAGGTCGCTGCTGTTCATGCCTTTGCCTCCACCAGCCGCTTGATCGTCAATAGCATCTTGCGCGCCATCACACACCCGATCGGATCGGTGAACACTTCCCAGATCAATTTGAACGCAAGGGTGCGCGGCGCGTAGTCCAGGCGGTTGCGCGAGATCAGCCGCGTCGTGCCATCGGGTTGTTCGTCCAGATACAGCAGCCAGGTCGCGTTGACGTAGTCGGTCTGGCCTGGCTGCGGCAGCGGGGCGACCAGGCCGGTTTTGAGGTCAGCACCCGCCATCAACAGCCAGTGGCCGCGCTCCAGAGCGATGACCTGATCGACCGGATAGCCGGGCGGCCCCATGCGCATCAGATCGCCCACCTTCATCTCCCATTCGGGGTGGACGCGATCGGTGCCGCGCATCTTGCAGCCGATGAGATTCTCCAGCAATTCATAGCTGTACATGCCGCCGCGTTCCTGGCCCAGCTGCGCGATCCACGGCCAGATGTCGGCGGCTTTGGCTTTGATCGTGATCGCGGCGTCGGTCGTGACCAGCGAGCGTGGCACGCGTTCGTCGCCGGGCAGCGTGGCCTTTACTTCGGCGTCGGTTGCCCCCCAGCGGCTGTAGCGCCGGCGCACGAGCGGGCGCAGGACAATGCAGCCGGCGATCAATGCTGCGCCGCCGATGTTGTCGAGAACGTCCTTAAGAGTGGTCATGATGATGGCCTCAGTTTAGGATTGTGGCTCGCGCGCCGCGCGGCCGATGAACGTGGCTATCATAGCACGTCCGCCAGGATCAGGCGTCCGCCGAAAGTTGGATTCATATTGACAGGCTTGAAGCATGGGCTTAGTCCGGGGTTGATGGAAACCCGGCAGACGGAAAGACTATATTCATTTCCAGAAACCGGATGTATACTGGATTAAGTTCCGCACCAGTACGCTGCCTGATGATTGGCCCGCAGGAGGCCGCTCATGGCTACCCCGCCCGACGTGATTCACTCTGCCCCTGACACGCTTACGCAGCTGCGCCCTGGCGATCATTTGTGCCAGCTGTACGCCTCCGAGGATGAACATCGTGCGGTTCTGACACCGTTCTTGCAAGATGGATTGGAACGCGGCGAGCGCGTCCTGTACGTGGCGGACTTTCACACCCCGGACGAAATTCTCAATTACCTGCGCGCAGCCGGGCTGGATGTCGACGACTATCAGGCGCGCGATCAATTGCGGCTGCTGTCTCCGGCTGACGCCTACATGCGCGACGGGGCGTTTGAGCCGCGGCAGATGATCGCCCTGCTGGAGCAGGAAACCGATCGGGCGTTGCAGGACGGCCACGCTGCGCTGCGCGTCACGGGCGAGATGACCTGGGCGCTGCGCGGCCTGCCAGGCTCCGATCGGCTGATCGAGTACGAGATCGCCCTCGATCGGTTCTTTGCGACGCATGCCTGTCTGGCTGTCTGCCAGTACGATCGACGCCGCTTCAGCCCGGAGATGTTGCTGCGTGTGATCGAAGCTCACCCGATCGTCATCGTCGGCACCGAAGTGTGCGACAACTTCTACTGTGTGCCATCCGATGATGTCGCCCGGCCCGATCACGCGGAACGCCAGTTGAAGCGCTGGCTGCACACGCTGGCTGAGCGCCGCCGGCTGGAAGCGGAGCTGCGGCAGCATCGCCACCGCCTGGAGCAGGAGGTCCTTAGCCGCACGCGCGATCTGGAAGAGACCAATCAACAGCTGCGCCGCGAAATCGATCAACACCGGCAGACCGCCGAGGCTTTGCGCCAGAGCGCTGCGTTTTTGAAGCAGACTCAGCACATTACGCAAGTGGGCGGCTGGGAATACAACGTAGCGACCCGGCAAGTGATCTGGACCGACGAAGTCTACCGTATCCACGAAGCGGGCGCCGACTTCAATCTAAACGACATCAACCGGGCGATCAGCTTCTACGCGCCGCCCGATCAGGCCCGGATCGATCGCGCCTTCCGGCGCGCGGTTGAGCACGGTGAAGCGTACGATCTGGAACTGCAGTTCATCAGCGCCACGGGCCGGAGAAAATGGGTCAGAACCAGCGGCCAGGCCGACCTGGTTGACGGTCAGGTCACCCGCGTCTTTGGCAACATCATGGACATCACCGAGCGCAAACGCGCCGAACAGACTCTGGAGGCGCGGCTGCGATTGGCGCACTATGCAGTCGATCACTCTTTGCACGAACTGCTGGTCGCCACGCTCGACGAAGCCGGGCAGCTCACCGGCAGCCCGATCGGTTTCTACCACTTCCTCGACGCCGATCAACAAACCCTGACGCTGCAAGCCTGGTCCACGCGCACCACCGCCGAATTTTGTACCGCGGCGGGGCAGGGGCAGCATTACAGTATCGATCAGGCGGGCGTCTGGGTGGATTGTGTGCGCGAGCGCCGCCCCATCATTCACAATGACTACGTGGCGCTGCCCGCCGAGCGTCGCAAGGGTTTGCCGCCCGGCCACGCGCAGGTGCAGCGTGAACTCGTCGTGCCGGTGTTTCGGGGCGAGTTTATCGTCGCGATTCTGGGCGTGGGCAACAAACCGCAGCCCTATGACGATCAAGACACGGCGACGGTCTCGCTACTGGCTGACCTGGCCTGGGAAGTCGCCGAACGCAAACTGGCCGAAGCCGCTCAGCGTGAAAGTGAAGAGAACTATCGCAGCCTGTTTCAAAACGCCTCGATCGGCCTCTTTCATTCTCTGCCAGAGGGCCGCTTTCTGCGCGTCAACCCGGCGCTAGCCGCCATGCTGGGCTATGCTTCGCCGGAGGAGTTGGTCACGACGGTCACCGACATTCGCACCCAGATCTACCTGGACACCAACCGGCATGCCGCCGTGCTGGGTAACACACTGCAACGCGAAGGCTGGGTCTACGCGGAAAATCGCTATCGTCGCAAAGACGGCAGCGTCTTGATCGGCAACCTGGCCGTGCGGAAAGTGCTGAACGCCGATGGCAGCCTGGCTTACCTGGAGGGCTTTGTCGAGGACATCACCGAACGCCAGCGCATGGCCGAGGCGGAGCGCGAGCAACGGGCGCTGGCTGAAACGCTGCGCGACACAGCCACCGTGCTGAACAGCACCCTCAACCTGGACGAAGTGCTGGATCGCATCCTGCTGGACATCGGCCGGGTGGTGCCGCACGAGGCCGTCAGCCTCATGCTCCTGGACGCGGATCAGGCTGTGGCGCGCGTGGCGCGTTATCGCGGCTACGCGGCCCCTGGCACTGAAACGCTCGTGGGCGGCCTGCGGTTTGAGCTGGCTCATGCCCCCAATCTCAAGGCGCTGTCAGAGACCAGGCGACCACTCGTCATCGCGGATGTTCATGAGTATCCGGGTTGGTTCATCACGCCGGGTCGTGACTGGATTCGATCGTACGCGGGCGTGCCGATTCGCAGCCGGGAGCAGGTCGTGGGTTTTCTAAACCTGTACAGCGCCACGCCCGGCTTCTATACGGAGGCGCAGGCTGAGCGCCTGCAGGCCTTCGCGGATCAAGCCGCGATTGCCGTCGAGAATGCACAGCTGCATGCCCGCATCCAGACCCACGTCGACGAACTGGAACAGCGCGTCGACGAACGCACACACGAGTTGACCGAGGCCAATGAGAAACTGGCGGCAGCGAATGCCCGATTGACCGAACTCGATCGATTGAAGGGCGAATTTATCTCACGCATCAGCCACGAACTGCGCACCCCCCTGACCAGCATTCGAATCTATCTTGATTTGCTGGAGAATGGCAAAGCAGAGAAGCGCGAGAAATACCTGCGCACGCTGAACGAACAGTCAGAACGCCTGCAGAGATTGATCGAAAGCCTGCTGGACGTTTCGCGGCTGAACATGACGAGAGATGACGTTCAACTACAACCGATCGACCTCAATGACGCGGCAAATCAGCTGGCGAAGGACAGTCAGGCCGCCGCAGTCCGGCACGGCCTGACGTTGACCTTGGAGTTGGCCGCTGATCTGCCGCCCGTCCTGGCCGATGCATTGCGGTTGCCCCAGGCGCTATCGCCCATCATGAGCAATGCGTTGACGTATACACCGGCAGGCAGATCGATCACGGTGACGACGGCGTTGCAGCTTTCTGCCGATCAACCGTGGGGGACGCTGACCGTGCGCGATACCGGACCCGGCATCGATCCATCTGAAACCAGTTTGATCTTCGAGCGGTTCTATCGCGGCTCGGCTACGCGCGATTACAAGACGCCGGGTGCGGGCCTGGGGCTATCCATCAGCCGCGACCTCATCGAGAAATGCGGCGGGCACATCACCGTGGGGAGCACTTTGGGGCAGGGCGCGGCATTTACGGTCTGGCTGCCGCTGGCCTGATGAGTGGCGAGTGACGAGTGACCGCCTCTTCGCCGATGAGTGCCTTACGTCAGGGGCGCGCTATCGATTGACACGTAGACTCGGATAGCGGCTTCGCCGTTGAGGGGACATTTGTATTCGCAGATGCCGCAGCCGATGCACTTCTCGCGCTCGACATACGGCAGTTGGATGTTGACTGTTTCGCCGGTTGCGTTGACCACCTGCGCCTGCTCCAACTTGATCGCCTTCTCTGGCAGGGGGCACATTTCCTCGCATACGATGCAGTCGCGGTGATCCGCCCACGCGATACAGCGGTTCTGATCGATGTACGCCTGGCCGATCACGCGCTGCCGCTTCTCGTCCAGACTTACCGGCGGAATCGCCTGCACCGGACACACTTGCCCGCAGGCATTGCACGAGTAGTCGCAGTAACCCAGCCTCGGCACTAAGATCGGCGTCCAGAAACCCTCCAGCCCGGCTTCCGTGATCGACGGTTGCAAACCGCTCGTCGGGCAGGCGCGGCTGCACAGATTGCAGCGCACGCACTTGTCCAGCAGATCGTTCTCGCGCGCGCCGGGTGGCCGCAGCAAGTGCGGATGATCGCGCCGGGTAACTGCGTCGCTGTTCATTAACGCGAGGCCGGTTACAGCCGAGCCGATCGCGATCAACGCCTGGCGACGATTGGGATCATAGTCACGGCGTTGAGCAATGGAGCGATGCGTGGGAAACTTCACACCCGATTGAGCACAAACGGCCCAACAGTCCAAACACATCGTGCATTCGGCGGGATCGCTGGCGAAGCCCCGATTGGGATCGATCGTATCCGTGGGGCACTTGATCTGGCACGCGCCACAGGCGTTGCAATCGCCCTGCACTTCACGCCGGAAAATGGCGAACTTGCTGATGATGCCCAGCAGCCCACCCAGCGGACACAGATAGCGGCACCAGAAGCGCGGCGCGATGGCGTTCAATGCGATCAGGCCGATGAACATCAGCGCGAACAGCGCCACATCTCGATAGAACGCCGGCTCGATCGGGAAAACAGTTGGCCGCAGGGCGTTATCCACCGCGCCGATCGTGTCCTGTAAGAACGGCACCTGATACAGCGTCTGTTCCAACGACGTGATCGTTTGATCGAGCGCGGGCCACACTCCGATCGAGATCGTTCGCACCATGATCGTGATCGGATCGAAGATCAGGAGTGACAGATTGCCGAAAATAGCCGCTGCGATGATGACCAGCAACAGCAGGTATTTCACCGTTCGCCAGTTATCGGACACCCCGGCGGATTTCTTTCGCCAGCGCTTGAAGGTGAAGAGATCCAGCACGGTGCCCAGCGGGCACAGCCAGCCGCACCACGCGCGCCCAAAGATCAGCGTCAGCATGAGGACGATCAACGCAAGGGCCGAGCCGATCAGCAGCGTGCGCGTGGCGAGGGCGTGCGTCAGCATCAACAACGGATCGAGCCGCAGGGGCACGTTGACGATCTCTGCCGGCCAGCCGCCGCGCCGCGCCATCACGATGAGCGCGATAAAGCTCAGCAGCGCCGCAAGCTGCACGGCCTTGCGAACGGTGATCCATTTCTTGCGTGAACGAATCGAGGTGCGTGCCATGTGATTTCTAAACCACGAAGGGCACGAAGGATCACGAAGAGAAACTTAGTGAACTTCGTGTTCTTCGTGATTAAGTTCTAACCGCCGACGCGGAGTTCTTCGATCTTCAGGGATTTCAGATCGCTGCGGCCCAGCCCGGCGGCCGCGCCCACGCGGATGTAGTCGATGTCTTCAGGTTGCAGGCCGAACAAGGTGGCGGCGTAAGCATCGGCGGCGACGATGTCGGCGCTGGCGATGACCGTGTCCAGCTGCTTCACATCGTTGAGATCGCCGCCGGTGGGGCCGTTGTCCATCAGGATACGCACGGCGTCGACGACGGTCAGGGTGGGATGCAGGTGTCGCGCGAGATCGG
>JAUQXD010000894.1 GCA_030834835.1 Thermoflexales bacterium
GTTTGTAGCGCTTCGCCCGATCGGATCAGGATGCCGTTCTCTGCACCCTTGCCGATGCCGACCATCAGGCTCATCGGCGTGGCGAGCCCGAGCGCGCACGGGCAGGCGATGATCAACACGGTCACGCTCGTCACCAGGGCAAAGACCAATTGTGGTTGCGGGCCGAAGTCAAACCAGGCCACGAACGTCAACACGGCGAGGATCATCACGATCGGTACGAAGTAGCCCGACACCGTATCGGCCAGCCGCGCGATGGGCGCTTTGCTATTCTGCGCATCCTGCACCATCTTGACGATCTGCGCCAGCGCCGTATCCTTTCCGACCTTCGTCGCGCGAAATTTGAACGCGCCGGTCTTGTTCAACGTCGCCCCGATCACTTCGTCGCCAGGTTTCTTCGAGACTGGCAATGATTCGCCGGTGAGCATTGACTCATCGACAGCCGAACTGCCTTCGACGATCAGCCCATCGACTGGCACTTTCTCGCCGGGGCGCACCAGCACAATGTCGCCGGCCAACACTTCTTCGACCAGAATGTCGATCTCTTGACCAGCGCGAATCACGCGCGCGGTTTTGGCTTGCAACCCCATCAATTTCTTGATCGCTTCGCTGGTGCGGCCTTTGGCACGCAGCTCCAGCGCCTGGCCTAACACGACCAACGCGATGACGACCGCGACCACATCGTAAAACGGTTCGCTGGTGCCTTCAGGAAAGATGCTGGGAAACAGAATGGCGATGGTCGAATACAGCCACGCGGCAACCGTGCCTAACGCGACTAAGGTGTTCATGTTAGCCGAGCGATGCTTGAGCGCCGCCCACGCGCCGCTAAAGAAATGGCCGCCCGAGTAGAACAAGACGGGCAGCGTGAGCAACGCTGAGACGGCCCACGCCAGACGTAGTGTCTCCATCGGCCAGTCGCGAATGATCGGTAGGAACGTGGGATAGGCCACAATCAATACCGGAATGGAGATGACTGCCGCCAGCCAGAACTTGTTCATCAAATGGCGATATTCACGCTCGTGTTCGGCGCGCTGCTTGTCTTCCGGCTCTTCGCTCGCGGACGGCCGGGTCTGGTAGCCCACCTCTTCGATCGCGCTGCGCAGTTGCGGCAACGAGGTCCTTTCAGGCAGATAGTCGATCGTGGCTTCCTGTGTACCGATATTGACTGTGGCATCGAGCACGCCGGGCGTCGCTTTCAATCCATCCTCGATGAACTTGACGCATGAAGTGCAGTGCAGATCGGCGATACCCATGCGGGTCTGTGCGCCGCCCACGCGATAGCCCGCCGACTTCACGGCTTTGGACAACGCGTCGATGGTAACAGATTGCGCATCATACTCGACAAGCGCAGCACTCGAACCAATATTGATCTTCGCCGCGCGCACGCCAGTGACTGCCTTCAGGGTGGCTTCAAGCGCCTGTGCTCGATCGGTCTTCTTCAGCCCAACGATCGGGAGTTCGATGCGTGCCACCGCTAGATCGGGGTTGTAACCGGTCGTGATCGAACCGGCCATCGCATACTGGTGCGGATCGGACTCAAACTGATCGACGCAGTTCTGTGAGCAGAAATAGAACGTCTGCCCCATGTGTTCGCGCGTGGCGAACGCGGATTGCGGCGCTACTTCCATGCCGCAGACTGGATCTTTAATCATGAGCTGGCTCCTTGTCACAATAAGGTCGCATTGATTCAGCGCTACACTATCCATTGTATGCACTTGTCGGCTTAAGCCTAGCGTGATTCAGCCTGTTTTCAACTAGGCAAAATAGCCTACTCACGTCCGCGTAAACGGCGGACAAAATCGAATCGCCACGCCTGCCCGGCAGAATGGGTAGCGTGGCGCTGGGATAGAGCGACTATTTCAAGCCAACGGGTTATGGCAGATAATCGAGGGGATTGAGGAAAGTGGTGCCATTGAGGCGGATGCGGAAGTCCAGGTGAGAACCGGTAGAGCGGCCGGTGCTGCCGGCCAGCGCGATCGTCTGACCCTGCGTCACACCGTCTCCGGCCTGCGCCAGCAATTCGCTGTTGTGGGCGTAGTAAGTCCAATAGCCGTTGCCGTGATCGACGATGATCAAATTGCCATAGCCGGTATTATCCCAGCCCGAAAAGATCACCGTGCCACTGTCGGCGGCCACGATCGGTGTGCCGAGCGGCAGGGGAATATCGATCGCCGGGTGACCGGCCCAATAGTCTTGCGAAAGAGTTTTACCCGGTGTTGGCCAGATAAACTGACTGGTGCCCGTATTCGCGAGCGGTCCCTTATAGTAGCCGGGTGAATAGCGCCCCTGTCCGGCGACCACGCGCGGTCCCGGTGCCTGCCATTCGGTTCCATCCTGGGCATTCGGAACGATCAGCGATTCGCCCGCTTCCAGCCGATAAGGTCCGCCCGAATTGAAGTGGTTGCCGGCAAAAGCAACAATGTCGTCCAGCGAGACGCTGTGCGCCTGTTGAATAGTCTCTAGCGTCTCCCCATCAGCTACGACATGCAGTACTCCATCCACGGGCAAAATGTTGAGTACTTGCCCGACCTGCAATGTACCCGCATCGTTGCTGAGGCCGGGATTCCCCCACAAGATCGTCTCCGGCCTCAAATTGAAGTTGGCCGCGATGCTCGACGGTGGATCGCCGCTCTGCACGGTATATTTCATGAGATCGATCGGTGGGCGGATTGAGGTGGCTGTATGCGACTCGGCTAACGGCGTGAGACGCTGATTCGCTGCCCTACTGGCGAGTGCACTCAGATGATCGAAATGATTTTCGGCGGCCGGCTCGGAAACCACCGTGGCGTTGATGCGCGCGGTAACCATCGGTGGGCGCATGGCCGACTCGGGCCGGGCGCGAACGACGAGCACGGCGACTGCAACGATCCCCAGTACCGTGAGATGTCCGGTAACGCGTGACAAAGACATGAGCGAGTGGCAGACCTAACGGCAAGCTGATGACAACCTTAGCGCGTGGCTGGACGTAAGGCCGGGCTGTGGCGCAGCCGATAGATCAACACCGGCACACCGACGAGGAGCGCAGCCAGGCTTATCAACTGCGCTTGATTCAGGCCAAAAGCGACGGTCTGATAGGAACTCCAGAACGTGATGATGAAGCGTCCGGCTGAATAGAGGGTGAGATAAATCAAGAAGAGCACACCATCGGGCAAAGTCTTCCTACGCAAGCGCCAGAGGAGGACGAAAATGCCGAGATTCATGATGATCTCGTAGACGGGTGTCGGCGTGTAGTACACGCCTAACTGTGGCACCATCGCATCAGGACTGGTGTATGCAAACCCGAACGGGCCGGTCGTCGGTTTGCCCATCGCATCCCCGGTGATGATGCACGCGAACCGCCCCAGCGCCTGTCCGAGGACGACCGCGGGCGCTGCCAGATCGAACAAGAAACTCAGGCGCAAATGTCGCCGCCACGCAAAGACGGCTAAAGCCAGACCGCCGCCAATCACACCGCCCCAGATCGCCAGGCCGCCCTCCCAAATGTACAGCGCGCGGATCGGATCGTTGGCGTATTCGTGGGGCCAATGATCGATGACGTGAAACAGCCGAGCGCCAATCAGGCCGGCACCGATGACCCAGAGCAGGGCGTCATTGAAGTGTTTTTCGTCGAGGCCTTTGCGCTTCGCCTCGCGCCAGGCAATCCATAAGCCCGCGATGAGGGCGCCAGCAACGATGAGGCCATACCAGCGCACCATAAAATGGCCGATAGTAAGAATCACTGGATCAATGCTGATCGTAATCATGCGTTAAGCCTTTTGAATTCAGATATGAGAGGCAGTTAGACGGCCTTCGCCCAACCGCCCCTCGATAGCCGATCCTTAGTGATGGCTGCTGTGTTCAGCTGCTTTGCCGACGTACTTCTCCGGTTCCTTATCGAAGGCCTTCTTGCAGCCGCCTGAGCAGAAATAATACGTCTGACCTTTATATTCCGACTTGCCAGCAGCCGTCTTCGGGTCTACGTCCATACCACACACAACATCCTTATGAGGTTCAAAAATCATGATAGTCACCTCCTCTCATCGAAGTCAGTTTCGCTCAGATAGTGTAGCGGAGGTCAGCCACATTACCTAGCGCTAAATAGCGGGTTTTCATATGCGCCAAATGGCGTGATTGTTCCTGAAGGACGAATGAGTAAACAAAAAGCCCGGCTCGTTTTTCGGCAGGGCTTATGGGGCGGCAAATACCATCGAGGACAAGTTACTCACAGCGGCAAATGCAGTTCAATGAGCGTGCCCTGACCGGGTGTCGATTGAACCGTCAATTCTGCTCCGATCAATTCGGCGCGTTCGCGCATGCCCACCAATCCGAAATGGCCGAGCTCGGTCAGGGCATCGACGCGATCGGGGATGATAAAGCCGCGGCCATTGTCCTTGATCGAGACCTGCAGCGTGTCGGCATAGTGGAGTTTGACCTGCACTTGCCTGGCATGGGCATGCTTGACGACGTTGTTCAAGGCTTCCTGCACGATCCGATACAGCGCCAGTTCGCGCTCAGATGTCAGGCGGCACACCTCGCCCTCGACCGCGAAGGTGACCACTAACCCATCGCGTTCACTGAGAGATTGCGTCAACATCTCCAACGCCGGGACTAGCCCCAGGTCTTCCAGATAAATGGGCCGCAGGGCTCGAATAACGCGCCGCACATCGTCAATGGTGCCGGCTGTCATCGTACGCAATTCACTCAACTTCGCGGCGGCGGCCTGGGGATCGCGCTTGCAGATCCGTTCGATCATTTGCATGCGTTGATCGAGGGCGATCAAGGCCTGCACTGTTTCGTCGTGCAGTTCTCGCGCCAGCCGTGTTCGCTCATCCTCCTGACTGCGCGTGATAGCAGACGCGTAAGACTGAATGCTGCGCTGATAACTGCGGATCTGATCGGCCATGTGGGCCAGCGTGGTATGGAGTGTTTGAATCTCGCTGATGCCGTCGATGGACTGCGCCAGCGCCGCGTAATCGCCGCGACCGGCCCGCTCGGCCTGATCGTCCAATTGCTGCAACGGACGAATCACCCGCCGCGCGCCAAAGATGATGGCGGCTACGGCGATTACAAACGCGGGGATGAGGGCCAGCGGGGTGAGCAGCGAGGTGCGCAGCAAGGGATTGACCGCGTCTTCCCACGGCTCGGCGACGATCATCCTCCAACCGACTGACGGGACCGCATCAAAGGCCACGACCCATTCGATCGCGTTTTGATCGGTCGCGAATGTGGTGCCGTTGGTGTCGCGGATAGCTTCGGCGGCGCCTGGTTCGGCTGCTGCGTCGGAGCCAATCGGCCGGCCCCCAGAGTCATAGATGACGCGCGCTGTATTGTCGACCACCGTCACGCGTGCGCGCGGCGATGATCTCAAGCGATCAGCGATCAGCGGTAAATGTAGCGCGTTGGCTGAGAACAGCCCCGCCACCGTAATCGTTCCATCGGTCGAATGCACAACGGCCAGCAGATCGCCGATGGCCGTTAAGCTTAGCCCGGGCGTGGCGGGCTGCGCGGCCTGGAGCGTGCTTAACACTTGACTCTGGCCAACCGCTTGAGGCGCTGAAGCCAGCAGCGAGCCGTTCACACCCAGCACTACGACGCCGTGATCAAAATCAGCCAGGAGATTATCGGAGCTGCGCAATTCAGCGGCGGGCGGCAACCCGATGGCGACCGCCTCGGCGATCGAACGCAGCGACGCTAATTTGTGACTGACCCGCTCTTCCAGACCGGCGGCGGCTTCGCGTGCGGCTTCTTGATCGTGCGTGGCGACCAAATTCCGCATTTCGTCTTGGTGCAGGGTGGTCGCGGCGATGGCGACGACAACGAGCACCAGGGTGAGTGGGAGGACGACGATGAACAGCAGACTGGGCAATAGCCCGCGAAACCGAGACATTATTCGGTTGTCTCAGTGGGCGAGAGCCAGCCCAATGCTACGGCGCGCATGACGGCTTCGGTGCGCGTGGTGACGTGCAGCTTGCCAAAGATGTTGGCTAAATGGCCCTGCACGGTGCGATCGCTGACGTTGAGCTGCGCGCCGATGGCTTTGTTGGTGTAACCGTGCGCGGCCAGTTTCAAGACATCCATCTCGCGCGGAGTGAGTGATTCGATCGGTTTATCAGCCGCCGGGCCAGCCAGCTGCGTCATGAGTTTGCGCGCGATGGTGGGATCGAGCACCGATTTGCCCTCGTGCACGTCGCGCACCGCTTGAACGATGTCGTCGGCGTCGGCGGTCTTGAGCACGTAGCCATTCGCGCCGGCTTGCAGCACGGCCAGCACATAGGGTTCATCGTCGTACGCGGTCAAGACCAGCAGACCGATCGGCCAGTGCTGGGCGCGCACGTGGCGACATACGTCGATGCCGCTGCGTTTGGGCATTTGGATATCCACTACCGCTACATCGGGCCGCAGTTGATCGATCAGTGCGATCGCTTCTTCGCCATCGGAAGCTTCAGCGATCACGTCGATGTCACCAGGGTCGGTCAGAAACTCGCGGATGCCTTTGCGCACCACGGCATGGTCATCCGCCAGAATGACGCGAATGAGATTGGTTGGCATGTTTCCCTCGATTATAAGAAAATCTCAACTTCAAGATCAGGCCAAGCCCTGGCAGGTTGGTTGAGGATGAGTGTACCAGCAAATAACGGATTGCGAAACAGATACGGACGCCAATCAAAGAGAGACGACCCAGTGGGCCGTCTCTCTTTAGATGTCACGTCAGGCACTTAACCCTG
>JAUQXD010000895.1 GCA_030834835.1 Thermoflexales bacterium
ATCGGTCGCCTGACCGTGTACTGGCGCGGTGATGATCTGTGGCTGTTCACTGAAGTTCGCCAGCACCATCGCGCGTTGGTGATTACCCGCGCACACAAAGCCAAACACATGCACGCTGCCCGTATCGATCACTTGCATATCAGTGCCGTTGAAGGCCGCGTGCCGTTGACGCAGATCGATCAGTTGGCGCAGCCGTTGATACAACTGACCTTCGATCGTTGTGGTGTCCGATCGGTTGGCGGCGCGATCCCAATCGGTGCGCGGCCGATGCACCCAGCGACTGTCATCGGCTTTGGCGGGATCATCGAGATAGCTGAGATTATTCAGCGTGCCAAGTTCATCGCCCAGATAGATCAACGGCACACCGCCGATCGACAGGATGATGCCGTGAATCAACAGGATGCGGCGCAGGGCCAACTCCACTTCGACCGATGTCTCCTCTTTCAGGGCTTTTTCTAAGCCCGCCAATGATGCGCAGGTGCCAGAGATGCGGCAGTCGCCGGTTTTGGGATTCTCCTGAAAGGGCAGGCCGCGCGCAAAGGTGCCCTCGAAGCGACCCGTGAAAAACTTGTTGAGAAACTGGCGGTGATGGTAGCCGTTGACGCCATACAGCGCCGCGTCTTCATCGGAGAACGTCCAGCCGATGTCGTCGTGGCAACGCACGTAGTTGACCCACGCGCAGTGCGGATCGATCTGGAAGCGCGTGCGCATCGAGTGCGTGAGCAACATCGTTTCGCGCGTGGCGAGTGAGTTCCACAACAGCGCCATGAGCAGCGGATTGTAAGACAACTGGCATTCGCCCACACCGATATACTTCACCACCTCGTCGGGATGCACGATGGCTTCGGACTTGAATAACAGCGCGGGCGCGGCAATGCGCGTCAGCGCATTGAACGCCTGAATCAGCATATGCGCTTCAGGCAGGTTTTCGCAGACTGTGCCCAGCCGCTTCCAGATGAAGGCCACCGCATCGAGCCGCATCACTTCCACGCCGACGTTCGCCAGGAACAACAACTCTTCGGCCATCGCGTTGAAGACGGCGGGATTGGCGTAGTTCAAATCCCATTGATAGGAATGGAACGTCGTCCACACCCACTTGTCGATGTCGGCGAAATACGTGAACGCGCCGGGATGCTCGTCAGGGAAAATCTCGCGCAAAGTTTTTTCGTACACGTCGGGCACGCGCCGATCCGGATACATGCGATAGTAGGCTTGATAGGCCGGGTCGCCTGCGCGGGCGCGTTTAGCCCAGGCATGTTCATCCGACGTGTGATTGAACACGAAATCGACGACGAGGCTGATGCCGTTGCGGCGCAGTTCACTGGCGAGTTCGCTCAGCTGATCGATCGTGCCCAATCTGGGATCGACCTGGCGATAGTCGCTGACCGCGTAACCGCCGTCGTTATTGCCCTCGGGCGCGCGGAACAGCGGCATCAAATGCAGATAGGTCAGCCCCAGTTCTTTGAAGTACGGAATCTTCGAGCGAAGGCCGTTGAGGTCGCCCGCGAACAGATCGACGTAGCACACGCCCCCCAGTTCTTGATTCGACTGAAACCACTGCGGGTCAGCCTCGCGCTCGGCGTCAAGGGCGTGCAGTTCCGACGAGCGCTCCAGCGCCGCGCGCGCGGCCGTGGTGATGATGGTTTCGAGATGATAGAAGAAATCGTATTGATCGCTGTAGAGATAAAACAGCAGCTTAAACAGACGCGGAAAATGTTCGCGTAAACGCTGCACAAAAGTTTGCCATTCATCCGATCGGGTGTGCGCGGCAAACTGGAGTTCGAGTTTAGGCAGCAGTCGTTCCAGTGTCAACTGGGCGTGTTGGGTAAGCCACGTTGAATCAGGCATGCTTAAGCCTCGGTGGATTGCAGCCACAGGAATTGATAGGGTTGGAGTAACGAGTGACGAGTGACGAGTGAATTCGATAATCGATCGATGTAAGTGAGATCATCAGGCAACCCGATAGGTTGAGCCTGGTCCGATAGATTGTTGATGACTAACACGCGATCAGTTTGATAGCTGCGCCAGTAGGCGAGCAGGGCGGTATTTTCGGCGGGGAGCAGGCGCAAATC
>JAUQXD010000896.1 GCA_030834835.1 Thermoflexales bacterium
ATCTGAATCCGGCGCTGGAGAAGTTGTTGCAGCTGCCCGCCGATCGGGTGATTGGCCGCCCGATCGAGCAGCTGGCCGAAACCAGCCCGTGGCTCGGCGTGCTAACACAGGCGGACCTCACCGTTGAAACAGACGCGGTTCTATCGATCGCCGATCGGCAGTTTGACTGGCACGTTTCACCGGTTACCGATCGGCGCGGACAGATCATCGGACGCTTGCTGGTGCTGCGCGATGTAACGGAATACACGCGCGCCGAAGCCGCGCTGCGCCAGGCCAACCTCGAGCTCAGCGCCCGCAACGACGAGCTCGACGCCTTCGCCCACACCGTGGCGCACGACCTGAAAAACCCGCTGCATCAGATCGCCGGTTACGGCGAATTGTTGCGCGATAATCTGGCCGAATTGACGCCTGACCAGCGCCAGGCCGTGCTGGCCGGCATCGGGCGCAGCACCGAGAAAATGAATCGCATTATCGAAGATTTGTTGTTGTTGGCCGGGGTGCGCAAGGCAACAGTTGAGTATCGACCGGTGGATATGCGGCCCATCGTGACTGAAGCCCGCGTGCGTCTGGCGCGGCTCATCGTAGAGACACAGGCCGTTCTCGTCGAGCCCGATCACTGGCCGCTCGCCATCGGCTACGCGCCCTGGGTGGAAGAGGTCTGGGCCAACTATCTGAGTAACGGCTGCAAATATGGCGGCACGGCGACGGCTACGCCCTATTTGGAATTTGGCGCGGATAATTTGCCCGACGGTCAAGTGCGCTTCTGGCTGCGCGATCGAGGCGACGGCATCCCGCCGGTGGATCAGGTGCGGCTGTTTGCGCCGTTCACGCGGCTTGATCAGGCTCAAACTAAAGGCTACGGGCTGGGCCTGTCGATCGTCCGCCGCATCGTCGAGAAGATGGGCGGCGCGGTCGGCGTGGAGAGCGCCGGTGCGCCGGGGCAGGGCAGTCGGTTCTACTTCACGTTGCCGTCAGCGGCCGATGCTGTGCAGGTTGATTGATGGCCTGATCCGGGTGTGGTCGCCTTGATGGATTATCTGCGTTTATCAGAGGTTGTGTGTCCTATGACAAATGGCATGTTACGAAATGATATTTATCACTTTTTATATCACACTGTCGGTTGTATCTTGTTTCTGGATTGAGTTTATCCGATTTATCTAGAATCGGCTGTGGAAATCACTCAACAAGCCGCCATGCCGTTCGCGCAGTTCTGGACCTGATCCGGCAGACTCTGCCGGAGCGGGTGGCGTTGGATGGCATTGCCCGCCTGATTCGTCAATCATTACCCTGTTTGAGGAGCTGCCTATGTCGAAGTTGAAGTAGCATCCGGAGGACGATCGTTTGTGCGGGGAGATTTGCAAGGAGACAAGAGATGGATTCATTGCTGTTGGCTCAACTG
>JAUQXD010000897.1 GCA_030834835.1 Thermoflexales bacterium
TGCTCGCTTAAGGACTCAAATGGGCGATGCATCAGATCGTCCAACGGCTCGCGCTTCTCGTATTGCTTTGCCATGTTCTCAGCGATCTGCTGACCGACGAAGTCCTCGACCTGTTCCTGCAGCGCTTCGGCGTTGGCCTCGATCGCGTCGCGCATTTGCTGGCGGGTGGCGTTATCCATGCCCAACGCAGCGAGCAGTTGCATCAACTCGCTGATGGCCTGCTCCAGGTCTTGCAGGCCCAGTTGCTGCAACATACGGCGCGTCAGCCATTGCTGTTGATATGGCTGATTTGCATTTTGCAGGCCCGCCTGCTGCCCCAGTTTCTGGAGTTCGTCTTTGCTGAGCGGGCGGCCTTCCATCAGACGGCGCATCAACTCGGCTTGCAATTCGCGCAAGATTTGCTTCAGCGCATCGCGCAGGAGTTGCTGATCGTCTTCAGACAGGCCGTCCATGCCGTTCATCATCTGCGGCTGGCCTGAACTGAAGAACAACGGGAACAGCTTATCGAAGGTGGGGCCGTCTTTGGCTTCTTTGACGAGCGTGGTCTTCAACGACACGCGAAAGACTTCGCGGTCTTCCACACCCAACGCATCGATGGCGTAGACGGCATCCTGACTCTCAGCCAGCGAGATGCGCACGCCAGAGGCGCGGAGGGCGGTGATGAAGTGAACGATACGGGCGTCCATAGCGGGTTAGTAAATTGGTAGATCAGTAGATTGGTAGTTGGTAGATTGGTCATCAGCCGACGAGCCCACTTATTTACCAGTTTACCAATCTACCTTCCTCGTTTCCTGCGTGGATCATTGCCGTACGGTGACGTGTAGCGATCGAGATCGGCGGGACCGGCCGATCGGCCGCCTTCGATGCCGCCGCGCGCGCGCTGCACATCCGATTCGTGCTTGAGCAAAACGGTCAGCGTGTTGTTCAGCGTCGCTTCGTCCATGTGCTCGGCGTTGAGGGCGACCAGCGCTTTGGCCCAATCGAGCGTTTCACTGACGCTGGGACTTTTCTTCAAGTCCATGCCGCGCAAACGCTGCACGATCTGCACCGCTTGCTGCGCCAACTTGAAATTCAGGTCGGGCACCTTCAGCCGCACGATGTTGAGTTCCTGCTCCATCGACGGGTAATCGACGAAGAGGTAGAGGCAGCGACGCTTGAGGGCTTCGCTCAACTCGCGCGTGTTGTTGCTCGTCAGCAAGACCAGCGGTTGATGCTTAGCCTTGATCGTGCCGAGTTCGGGCACGCTGACTTGAAAATCGCTGAGAATTTCCAACAAGAACGCTTCAAACTCCGTGTCCGATCGATCGATCTCGTCGATCAAGAGCACGACGGGTTTGTCGCTCGTGAGGGCGCGCAGGAGCGGTCGGGGTAGTAAAAACCGCTCGGAGAAGAACACGTCTTCTTCGGCCGCTAACCGATCGGCCGCCGCACTCAACGTTTCGGCTTCGCTCAGCAGCTGCGAAAGTTTATCGCGCAGCAGCTGCGTGTACAGCATCTGCTTGGCGTATTCCCATTCGTACAACGCCTTGGTTTCATCAAGGCCCTCGTAGCACTGCAAGCGGATCAGTTCGCGGCCGGTGGCCCCCGCCCACGCTTTGGCGAGTTCGGTCTTGCCCACGCCCGCCGGACCTTCGGCCAGCACGGGCTTATTCAAACGCTCGGCCAGAAACAGCACCGTCGCGATTTCATCAGTGGCGATGTATTGCTGATCGCCCAGACAATCTTGCACTTCGCGCTTATCTTTGAACATGGCCTGGCTGCCTGAGGGGAAAATCGAAACGCCGACGTGAGTGAGCCTCTCGCCGACGCTCCGTAAAAAGATTGTACCCGATGGCCGAAATTGCGCCACGATCAATCGATCAGGGCGATCGACTTTACGCTGCCAGCTGTTTCAACACGCGCAGCGCGCGCAGCGTCACCCATTTGTTTGGAAGGTTATTCGGCCCGAAGTTCACCCACGTCTTGTAAGTGTGGTCTAGCGACCAGCGGCCTTGTGCATCTTGCCTGTCGCGAATGATCTGCACGGCGTTCTTCAGGCGCGGATCAGCGCCATAGCCCACGCCCGCCAGCGCTTCGACGTTCTGCAAGAGGTCGGTCACATAGAAGACCGGGAAGCCAAACTTCCACCAGTTACGGCTGGGCTTGTCGCCGGTTCGAGTGGGATAGGCCGCCGTGGCTGGATCTGGCGCCAGCAGAAACTCCGCGCCCTGCTTGATGGCGCGCTTGATCAACGGTGTGCGACGCTTCACCGGCCACGCGCTGAAGGCCAGCATGACCTTGACGCCGCCCCACGCGCACGACAATCGGTTGTTCCAGCCACACGCAAACGTCGGGCCGCATTTGTCGGCATAATACCGGACTTCCGCCGTTTTGTCCGTCGCAGGCGCAAGGCCTTCACCGGTCACGCTGCGCGCCATCCACTCAACAGCTGTCTTCAAGCGCGCATCGTCGCAGCCCAACTGCACCAGCGTCCAGCACAGATTGCCCTGCAAGCAATCGATTGTGCCGGAGGCTGAATCGTTGGGTGTAAACTGTCCGCCGTCGGTCAACGCGTGATCGAGCAGGTACGCGCAGGCCCGTTCGATGCGCTCGTCTTCTTCAATCGACGCACCCAACTGCGCGAGCAGGATGAGCGCCCACACGGTTGATCGATATTTGGCCGAGTAACCGGGGCCGGGTCTGACCCAAAAACCCGATGAATCCATCTGGTCCAACACGGCCGCGATTGGCCCGTGACGATGCGCGACCCGACGAGCGGCTTTGAGTTCGGCGTCATCATGCGGCACGTCCAGCAGATCACGCAGGGCGAGGTAGCGCACACCCGGCTCGTCCGGCTCTAGCAGCCACGGCAACGCCTTAGCCACAGATTGAGTTTGCCAGTCCATGTGGCTAGTTTAACACATGCTTCAGTGCGCGCCGGATCTCGGTCTCGCCGGGCGGATACAGAAACGCGCACTGGCCGTTGATGAAGACGCCGGTGGCGATGCCGTGCTGCTGAATCGCTGCGTGATCATCGGTGTTGATGTCGTGCACCTCGATCTTGTCGCCCAGTTCTTTCGCCGCGTGCAGCAGGCAGTTGTGCGAAATAGTCTGAACGCAAATGACAAAAACGCACGTGTTCACTGCCCGAACTGGTAGGAATCACGTATCGGATCTCGACCTCGCTATCGGTGACGATGACGCGATCAATCAACAGCTCAACCAATTGCCGTTTTTGCTCGAAGGTTGCTGAATCCAGACCGATCTGTACCCGTTGACAAAAATCTTCGATATGCGTGACCAGGCCGGCCAGCTCTTTCTGACGATTCGCTTGAGCGCATAACTGATTCGCCTGGTTATCCAAGGCGGCTTGGCGTTGTTCGAGGTCCTGGCGTCGGCGCTGATATTCGGCTAAAGGAATCACCGTGCTCAAATAAGCGTCGGTCAGACGAGTGAGCTGCTGTTCTAAACTGATCCGACCCCGCCGCAGATTTTCTTGGCGGGCTTGGAGTTCTTGTGGCAACCAATGATCGCCGTGGGCCCGTTGCAGGGCATAGGCGATCGCTTCGGGATGCAGGAGCAGGTCACATAGGTCTTGCCAGACCAAGTCGTCGAGTTGTGCCCCAGGGATAAACCGTGCCGGACATTTTTCATCGCGGCGATTCTGAACGGGTTTCGCTTTCCCGGTACAGACATAGTAACTGTGTTTCCCATCAGGACGGGTGCGCCCACAACAGGAGAGCTGACACACCCCACAACTGACCAAGGCCCGCAGCAGGTAGTGATGGGCGGTGTTGTGGCGGCTGGCAAAGGATTGATTCTGCGTCAATTTGGCCTGGACCAAATCAAACTGTTCTTGGGTCACAACGGCCGGGATCTTGGCCACGGGAATCCATTCGTCACGCGGGGTAGGAGTGGCTGAGTCATGTGGATGTCCGATCGGATGCGTGGCCGAGCGCCGAATCTTGGGCGCATGATAGGACATACGGCCGGCAAAGACCTGACCAGTATAGGCGGGATTCGTCAAAACGGCGCGCAGTGTCGATAATCCCCAGCGCGCTTGGCCGCTGGGCGAGGGAATGTGGTGAGTGTAAAGATACTTGGCGACGCAGATCAAACCGGCTCCGTCTTGCAAGTACTCCGCAAAGATTTCAGCGACCACCGCGGCTTCAGCTGGTTCGACGCGTACCCCGGATGGATCACGCGGATGGTCGGGATGGAGGCGATACCCATA
>JAUQXD010000092.1 GCA_030834835.1 Thermoflexales bacterium
GACGGGCGGCTTGCGCCGCACCACCGACACCCTGCGCGCCGTCCTCGAACGCACGCGCGGCGACCTCACGACGACGCTTCAGCAGGAGAAACTGCAAAAGGCGTTGAATGAGATGGAGCGGCGGGTGGCGGGAGGATAGTACATTGGTAGATTAGGAATTAGTAGATTGGTGATCGGCCAGCCGGTAACTGGTTGACCAATCTACTAATCTACCAATCTACTCATTTACTAATCTACCGCTTGACCAATCATCATGTCCGAACGAATCATCCGCGCCAGCGAAATCGGCCAATATGACTACTGCGCTAAAGCGTGGTGGCTGGGCAGCGTCGAAGGTGTGCAGCCCTCGAACGTGCGCGAGTTGCAGGCCGGTACCGTCGCGCATGAACAACATGGCCGGCAGGTCAACCGGGCCGCGCGGGTGCAGCAGATCGCGATCGGGTTGTTGGTACTGGGCGTGATTCTGTTGGCATTGTTTTTGATCACGAATGGAGTTTAGCACCACGTAGCACGTTTGCCATGCTCGCCATTCTTGCGATCCTCGTCATCATCATCGGCTTCCTGATCTTGAGTCAGGGCCGCCGCATGCAGATCGAGACCGGCCTGCCGGCGGGGCGCGTGGTGTACGCGGATACCGGCGCATGGAAGGCGGTGGAACGCCCGTTATTTTCGGCGCTGTATCAACTGGCCGGCAAACCCGACTATGTGGTGAAGCAGGGCCGGCAGACCATTCCGATTGAGGTGAAGTCGGCCAACGCCCCCGGCGATGGGCCGCGCCGCAGTCATTTGCTGCAACTGGCCGCCTACTGCCTCCTGATCGAAGAGCACTATCAGCACCGGCCGGAATACGGTATCATCAAGTATGCCGATCGGGCTTTTGAAATCGACTACACGGCAGTGTTGGAAACAGCGCTGTTGGACACACTGGACGCAATGCGGGCCAATCTGACTGAAGGTGCGGCGACACGCTCGCATCACGATGCGGGCCGCTGTGTGCATTGCGGTTACCGTCACGCGTGCGATGAACGTTTAGCATGAATGATCACCCGTTCGTCAACGTCCACGATCAATTGCGCGCGGCCCGTCAATCACGCGCGCCGCAGCGCGATCAAGCGCGCCCCAATCGCATGCTGCTGCTGAGTCATCCGCGTCTGAGCGCGGCCCGCTCGCTGGCGGCTGAGATGTCGGAGCAGTTGGGCGCGTGGCAGATCGCGGTCGATCACATCGCCAGCGGCGACGAACAGCCGATCGATTTTAGCCAGTACGATCTGGTCGTGGCGCTGGGCGGCGATGGCTGGATGCTGCGCGCGGGGCGCATAACGGCCGAAGCCGGCGTGCCCGTGCTGGGCGTCAATCTGGGGCGGCTGGGCTTTCTGGCCGAAGTGCAGCCCGATGAATGGCGCAGCGTCTTTGAGCGGGTCCGCGACGGCGATTACTGGATCGAGCAGCGCCTGATGCTGCACACCGATCTGTGGCGCGGCGATCAACATGTCATGACGTTTGAAGTGCTGAACGAAGTGGTGATTGGCCGCGGCGCCCTGGTGCGGCCGGTGCGCCTGGAAACACACATCGATGGGGGCCTGCTGACGACCTACATGGCTGACGGCCTGATTATCTCCACGCCCACAGGCAGCACGGCCTATGCGCTGGCCGTCAACGGCCCGATCTTGCCGCCCGATCTCAAGAACATTTTGCTGATTCCGGTCGCGCCGCATCTCAGCATGGATCGAGCGATTGTGCTGGCGCGCGGGTCGAGTGTGACCGTCGTGGCGCACACGGAGCATCAGGCCGTCATCAGCGGCGACGGCGTGATCGAGGAGCCGGTGTTGGACGGCGATCGCATCGTGGTGGAAGCGAGTCCGCACGTGGCGCGTTTCGTACGCGTGCAAGACCCCAGTTATTTCTATCGCACGCTGATGGCGCGCATGGGACAGAATCCGGCGGCGCAGTGGGCAGCCAACCCGAATCAATGAGCAATGAACAATGCTCAATGACAAATGACCAGTTACCGATTACCGATCACTGGTTACCGATTACCAATCACCGATTACGATTGACTTTACCGAGCCTGACGAATGAACGAGACGACTGAGACCCACTATTGCCATTATCATCCCACTACGCCAACTTCGCTGCGGTGCAACAAGTGCGGCAAATACATCTGCATCAAGGATGCGCGCCGCACGCCGGTCGGCTATCGCTGCAAGGAATGCGTGCGCGGGCAGCAGGACGTGTTCTTTACCGCCACCTCGCTGGACTACGTGATCACCGCCGTGATTGCGCTGCCGATGGCCTTCATCGCCGCGCAGATCGTGCCACGCCTGGGCTTCATCACGATCTTCGCCGGACCGATCGTCGGCATCGCTATCGCGGAAGTGGTGCGGCTGGCGACGGGCAAACGGCGCGGCCGCTATACGTGGCTGGTGGCGCTGGCCTGCCTGATCGTGGCGACGCTGTTGCCGCTGCTGCCGCTTGTCCAGTTGATATTGCTGGGCGGTGCGATAGAGTTGGGCGGCGGCAGTTTGTTGAGCCTGGGTTTTATTGTCATTTACCTGGTGCTGGCCGGCGGGACGCTGGCCAGTCGCCTGCGCTTCGGGTGATGACGCATGTTGCTTGAACTGACCATCACGGATTTTGCCATCATCGATCGGCTGCACCTGAACCTGGCGACCGGTTTCAACGTGTTGACGGGTGAGACAGGCGCGGGCAAGTCGATCATCATCGACGCGGTGAGTTTGCTGTTGGGCGCGCGGCCGGAAGTGACCAGCGTGCGAGCGGGTTGCGAACGGGCTTTGATCGAAGGCGTGTTTGAATTGCCCGCGTCAGCCGAACTGCGCGATTTACTCGAAGCCAACGAACTGACGAACGATGAAGAAGCCGATCGGTTGTGGCTGGCCCGTGAGATCCGATCAGGTGGCCGATCGACCGCGCGTGTCAACGGGCGCGCTGTGCCGGCGGCGCTGCTGCGCGAACTGGGCGAACGGTTGATCGACATTCACGGTCAGAGTGAGCATTTGTCATTGCTGCGGCCGAAAGAGCACGTCAATCTGCTCGATCGATACGCGGACACGTGGGAGTTGCGTGAGCAGGTGGCACGATTGGTTGCGCAATGGCGTGCGGTCCACAAAGAACTGGGCGAACTGCTGAAAAGCGAAGCCGAACTGGCCCGCCGCGCCGACATGCTGAAGTTCCAGATCGACGAGATTCGCGCAGCAAAACTCAAGCTGGGCGAAGATGACGAATTGATGTTGGAGCAGAAGCGGCTGGCGAATGCGGAAGCGTTAGCGCAATTTGCCGATGAAGCCTATGCGGCTTTATATGAAGGCGATGGCGAAACTCCTGCGGCGCTGGATGCTCTGGCGAAAGCGCATAAAGCCCTGACCGGCCTGGCGAAGATCGATCCGAAGTTTGCCGAGTACATCTCCACGCTGACGAGCGTCGTGGCGCAGGTGGATGATCTGGCCCGCGAGGCTAAACGTTACCGCGAAGCGATCCAGTATTCGCCGAAGCGGCTGAACGCGGTGGAAGAACGCATCGATCTGATCAAGCGTCTCAAGCGCAAATACGGCGCGACGATTGGCGAGGTGCTGGCCTTTGGTGAACGGGCCGCGAAAGAACTGGATGGCCTGGAGCACGCCAGCGAACGCATCGAGGTGTTGCGTCGCGACGGCGACCGGCTGTTGCACGAGATCGGTCGGGCTGGGCAGGACCTATCGGCGGCGCGACAAGCCGCCGGCGAGCGTTTATCGCAAGCGATTGAAGTTGAGCTCAACGATTTGCGTATGGCGGGCGCGCGATTTGGCGTCGAACTCAAGCATGAGCCTGATCAGAATGGCGCGTTCGTGGGCGCGGAGCGGGTGGCCTTTGATGGCACCGGCCTCGATCGGGTGGAGTTTCTCGTCGCGCCGAACGTGGGCGAGGGGTTGAAGCCGCTGGTCAAGATCGCGTCGGGCGGCGAGACGGCGCGTTTGATGCTGGCCTTGAAGACGGTGCTGTCACGCGCCGACCAGACGCCGACGTTGATCTTCGACGAGATCGATCAGGGCATCGGCGGGCGCGTCGGCTCGACGGTGGGGCAGAAGTTGTGGGGGCTGAGTCAACATCATCAGGTGTTGTGCGTGACGCATTTGCCGCAACTGGCGGGCTTCGGCGACGCGCATTTCAAGGTTGATAAGGCTATCGATGGCGAGCGTACGACTACGCATGTTGAAGCGCTGGATTATCGGACGCGGGTGCAGGAATTGGCGCAGATGCTGGGCGCGAGCGGTGACGGCGCGATCAAGAGCGCGAAAGAAATTTTGGCCGGAGTGGCCGAGTTGAAGAAGGCAGCATGATGCACATCATCGAGATGCGCGTGCCAGGCGCGCAGGCCACGGTGTTGTTTCAGTTGCGCGGGCTATTGAATGCCGAGACTTTTGAGCAGTTGCAAGCGTGCGCGCAGCGCTGGATCGATCAGGGAACGCGCTATCTGGTGCTCGATATGGCTGAAGTCACGTACATGAGCAGCGCGGGCATCCGGGCGCTGAATCACATCTTTCACGCCATGCGGACGGACGCGCCCGAAGACAGCGATCGCGCCATTCGTGACGGGATGCGGTGCGGTACGTATCGATCGCCGCATCTGAAACTGGCGCGCCTGCAGCCGCGCGTGCAGCAAGTGTTGTCGCTGGCCGGCGTCAATCAGTTTCTGGAAATACACGACGACGTACAAACGGCGATTACGTCATTTCATGAAAACAGCGCGAGGCTCGTATAAGAAGCCTCGTGCTGTTTTCAGCAGTGCTATAATTAAAGCGGAGGCGCAGCATGGCTCCGCAACCCATTGCCCTGGGCGAACTGCTCAATCAGTTGACAGTACCCGGCACGTTGTACGAACGACTGCCGGATAAGGCCGTGCGGTGTGTGGCGTGCGGGCATCGCTGCCTCATCAAAGACGGTCGTGAAGGCATTTGCCACGTCCGATTCAATCGCGGCGGCACGCTGTATGTGCCGCATGGCTACGTCGGCGCGCTGCAGGTTGATCCGACCGAGAAGAAACCGTTCTTTCACATCTTGCCCGGCTCCAATACGTTAACGTTTGGAATGCTGGGTTGCGATTTGCATTGCGGCTATTGTTTTGCCGGCGATACGGTGATTATCACCGATCACGGGCCGGATACGCTGGCGAATTTGTTTGAAACAGCCGCACAGATTCAGTCGCAACCCGATGGTAACATCGCTTATCCAACGAATTTGCGAGTGGTGACAGCCTCGGGCACACAGCATCCGGTGCGCGCTGTGTTTCGTCACCCATATCGCGGCCAACTGGTGGTGATCAAACCTTACTATTTACCAGCGATACGGTGTACGCCCGATCATCGTGTGTATGCTACCGTGGATGTGAACCAAACGCCTCATCTGGTACCTGCCGGACAGTTGACGTGTAATCACTGGCTGGCGATTCCACGGAAGCATTCGTTCTCGCAGCCGCAGACAATTGATGTGGCGCACGAATTAAGCAAGTATCAGATCACCTATCGAGTCACCTGGGATTTGACCGAAGAAGATCGCAATCTAATTACGGAGGCCAGTACGCGCGGCGAAACGTCGCGGCGAATTGGCGCGCTACTGGGCAAGAGCGGTTCCTATATTCGGCATGTACGCGGCAAACTGGCACGTGGCGAAGCTGTTGAGGCCCGTACCAGCGGCCCGTGGATTGAGGGTGAGCGCGTGCGCTTTCCGAATGAACGGCGGCCGGGGCTGCCAGTTGCGGTGGCGCTCGATGTCGATCTCGCGCGGCTATTGGGCTACTATTGCGCTGAAGGTTCGATCGTCAGCAGTCGTAAGCGGCCTAACAGCCATGTATTGAATTTTAGTTTCTCGCCAACAGAAACTGGCAGGGTGGAAGAAGTCCGTCAATTGCTGGCGCGTTGCCTGAATATTGACACGAACGTCGTGCAGCGCTCAACCACCCTGGCGGTAACGGTCACTAAGGCATCGGTTGCCCTATTGTTTAAGGCGCTGGCGGGCAGTCGGGCGAGCGGAAAGCGGGTGCCCGAAGTGATGTTCGATGCACCACGCCCGATTGTCGACGCATTTGTCGGTGCGTTTATCGCGGGTGATGGACATCGCTATGCTAACGGCAAAGCCAGTGCGACAACGGTCTCATGGCAACTTGCGTACGGCATTGCCTGGCTGGCATTGAAACTGGGGCACTTACCATCGATCTACGATGCACGGCGTGCAGCGACGGGCAACATTCAGGGACGAACGGTCAACCAGTCGCCGCATCAATATACGGTTGTCTGGTCTGAGGATGCAGTGCTTTCTCGGCGCGTTGTTG
This sequence comes from Thermoflexales bacterium, assembly GCA_030834835.1. Classification (GTDB taxonomy): domain Bacteria; phylum Chloroflexota; class Anaerolineae; order Fen-1058; family Fen-1058; genus JAGOBP01. Next base: position 6,323 of record JAUQXD010000092.1, read on the forward strand.
AGACAGATACACATTATCTGATCCCGCTGCGCGGCATCTCGACGGAAGATTACAGTGGAGATGTCTTTAATCTAGAAGTTGAGAATGAGCACAGTTATCTGGCGGGATTATTCGCAGTCTCGAATTGCCAGAACTGGCTGACCTCGCAAACGCTGCGAGACGATCAGGCGGGTGTCGCGCCGCAGTTGGTTACGCCGGATCAGATGGTGCAGATCGGGCGACGGTATGGCGCGCAGTTGTTTGGCTCGTCGTACAATGAGCCGTTGATTACCAGCGAGTGGGCGGTCGAAGTGTTCAAGGCAGCCACTCAGGCGGGGTTCCGATGTGTGTACATCAGCAACGGCAACGTTACGTCGGAAGTGCTGGACTATATTCAGCCGTATCTTGTCGGGTACAAGATCGATCTAAAGTCGATGCGCGACAAACCTTATCGGCAGTTGGGCACGGTGCTGAATAACGTGCTTGACGGCATCCGGCAAGTTCATGCGCGAGGGTTATGGACGGAAATCGTCACGCTGGTCGTGCCGGGCTTCAACGATAGTAATGAAGAGTTGTGGGATGCGGCCCGCTTTATCGCTTCAGTTTCGCCCGATATTCCGTGGCACGTGACGGCCTTCCATCCTGATTACAAAATGCTGGGGCCGGATGCGACGACGGCGGAGACGCTGCTGCGCGCGGCTGAAATCGGGCAAGAGGCCGGCCTCCATTTTGTGTACGCGGGCAATTTGCCAGGCCAGACGCGGTCGTACGAGAACACCTATTGCCCCAAGTGCAGCGAGCTCTTGATCGCGCGACGGGGCTATCGGATCTTGCAGAACAAACTATCGGGGCGCGGCGCCTGCCCGGCCTGCGGCACGGTCATCCCCGGAATCTGGAAGTGATCAATCATGGCTGAAACCCGCGTGAAAATGTTGATCTCGTATGATGTGGTGCCCGAACTCCAGCAGGCGTATTATGAATTTGTGCTGGGCGAGATGATCCCGGCTGCACAGTCGATGGGGCTGGTGCTAAATGAAGCCTGGCATACCGCCTACGGTCATTATCCGATCCGGCTGAATGGCTTTGTTGCGAAGGATCGGAACACACTCGATCGGGTGCTGGCCAGCACCGAATGGCGGCAGCTGGAAGACAAGTTGAAGCGGTTTGTCACGGACTTCACCCGCAAGATTGTGCCCTATCGCGAAGGGTTTCAGTTGTAGTCGTGCCGGCTGGCGCGGCGTGATCGCTGGCGGCCCGATCGCGCCCGGCCGGAAGTTTTGTGCTATAATCCGCGCCGCCTGATCTTTGGCGTCAACTCTGGTTGGCGTACAAAGATTATTTTTTGAAAGTGGCCTGATCTGGCGAGCGTGGAAGGAGTTATGGTGGCGCGTAGCGAATACTGGAAACAACGACGCGTGTTTGTAACCGGCTGCACGGGCATTCTGGGCTCGTGGTTGACGCTGGCGCTGCTGGAGGCGGGCGCGGAGGTGGTTGGCCTCATTCGCGATCGAGTGCCGTTGTCGAACCTCAACCTGACCGGCGCGGACAGGCG
>JAUQXD010000898.1 GCA_030834835.1 Thermoflexales bacterium
GATTGACCGGCTTTCGCCGGAAAGAAAAAGCCGCCAGCCCGTAAGAGGGTTTGGCGGCAGACGACACACACAACATCCAATTGAACGTAGGTTGATTATACCACAGATTGCGCGACCCGCGCCTCAATTGATCCGTCGGGCGAGCTGTTCGTCGTCGGGCGGATCAACTCGATCGCCGGCGGCCCAATGGGTCAGGCGCAGGATCAAGTCCGCGTTGTTCAGGGCATCGTCGATGGTCTTGCGCTTTCTGAGCAGTGCCTCAAGGTCACCCGTGTCGAAGTACCCGCTCTCGTCGTGGATGTGCAGGTTCGCCGTGCCAAATTCGCGCTGGAGGCGGCGCAGCACTTCGCACACCGCCAGATGCGTTTCGACCGGCACGAGTTGAAATGCTGCTGCAGGGCGGCGTGAAGATCGACGGCGGGCATGGGCGGATTATACAACAGCGCGCATCAAAACCATTCGAAGAACTTGTCGGTTCCCAGCGTGGCGATGATGTTTGACGCCATCGGTTCCAGCGGCCCGTAGCCGATGTGGATGAAGTCGTCGATGCTGCCCAGGTAGCACATGCGCTCGGCGGTAAAGGCGCGCATGTCGGCATCGATCAGCGTGAAGCGCAACACGGGCGTGAACTGACCATAGCGCTCTATCTCAGCAGAAACTCTATTGGCTATCCCTGGCAAAATGGGGCCTGGTGAACTCATATTCGCGATGAGTGTTTCAGCATCCGGCCCCACGGACTCGTAAACCTCGATGCGTTTGGGCCGTGCGTTGACGCGATACTTGTGGCGCTTCGGATGCCGCGCTACGGCGGCCTTCACCGCGTTGATTTCTTCCTCGCGCAATTGTGAGGCCTGGGTCTTGCTCAACGATACGACGCCGTTGACGCTTTCGGTGATTGTGTAGCCGTCTGGAATCTGCTCCACTGGTTCGCCCTTGATCTCGCGCGCGAAGTAATAGCGCGGCTTGCCGGTTTTGGTAGTGCCTCGACACAGATAGAACGTAAGATTTTTGCGGTTGGTGTAAGTGATGGGCATGGCAGTCCTCCCTCTATTTCACAAGACTTCCAGCAATTGCTGGCCCAGCGGCGTGATGCGAAAGGCGGCCAGCTCCTTGATCGTGCCTTTCCCCAGCGGCTTATCTCGATGTTCCACCGTGACCATGCCGAAGTCCCGCAAGATGTAGATCACCATGCGCTCGATTGCGCCCTGCAGCGCCATCCGGGCAAAGCTCGACTCCTGCGCTGTCCAGGTCAACATGGCTTTGTTGATTAATTGATCGGCGAACTTGACAAACGCAATGCGCTGCTTCACCGGCAAATCAAGCAACTCATCCCGGACGACGGCGGAGAAAAACGGCGGCAGATGATCGCCCATGCCTTCATACGGATAGGCCACCAGCCAGTTGACGCGCGTCCACCAGGTCGCCAGCAGGTAGAGCGTCTGCGTAAACGGATCCGCCGCCAGAAACCTCTCGCCCTGTTTCTTCACCCGCCATTTCCGCGCACGTCCGACGCTGACCAGCCCGCCCACGTCGGCCAGGATGTGCAGATAGTGGATGGTCCAAACATCTTCTTCGCTGCGTACCCGGTAGGTGTAAGTTCCGGTGGTGGCCTCCAGCTTGACCGGATAAACCAGTCGTGCGGCAATTTCCCCGACGATCTTAAGCGGCAGATTGCCGGTGCTCTGGGTGCCGACGACCGAATGGTCATTCACGTAGGTGAGGAGTGTCACCATATCACAACGAATCGGAGAATCTGCGGCCTGTTTCAGCAGCCCTTCGCGTTGAGCGGGTTTCAGCGTGTCCAGGTAGTCCTGCGCTGCTTCCACTTCTTCCTGAAAATGAGTGAGCGCCATACGAACCTCCTTGGCTAGAGTTCCATGATCTGAACTTCATTCTTCACGCGCAAAAACACCAGACGTCCATGCGGACGTTGTCCGATCTGAGGCGCGATCGCGTCGATGTAGCGCCGCACCTGATCGGCGTACTGCTCGCGCTCGATCGTGTCGCGCATCTCCTCGATCGATCTCACTTCGTCGGTCTTGAAATCGACGATCGTCCACGCGTCGCCCGATCGATAGAGCAGATCGATCACGCCTGTGTCATTGGGCAAAGCATACGGCACTTCGTGCTGCCGATCGGCTTGCTCAATCTCCGCGTACAGCGGATGGGCCTGGAGGCGTCGCAACATGCGGCGTACTTCGTTGATCGTGGCTTGAATCTCGGCGTGATCCGTCAGGCCCGCTTCCAACGCGAACGGCCACAGGAATACATCAAAGTTATCGACATCAGGGAAGTGCCAACGACGCAGCGCTTCGTGTGTCAACTTGCCCACCACCCACGCCGGGCCGACGGGCCGCTTGACCTTTGGCACCACACGCCACACTCGCGATAGTTGATTGATGACACTTGCACCGCGCTGCGGATGCAGTGCAGGTGTTTCTGACTGCTGATTGACGGACGGCAATGGTTGGGCCAGATCAGAGATGACCGTATTGATCGCAGGTTGTTCAGCAACAGATGAAATCGACATTGCTGGCAATTGGGTCGCGGGATGCAGCACACAGCCGATCGGTTGGTTGAGTTCCACCGTAAGCGGCGCAGTGAGTTCGTGATCGATCGTGACCGCGTCCAATCCGCTGACTTCGCCCAATCGACCCAGCCAGCCGCGCAGCGAGAGATTGCCCTTTGAAGATACTTTGGCATGACCGCTGATAATCAACTTTTCTTTAGCGCGCGTGGCCGCGACGTAGAGCAGACGCTTGTCTTCGGCCTCGGCTCTGGCCTGTTCGTTGAGCCGGGCCAGTCGATAGCCGACCGGGTGCGCGTCGTTGGCGGCCAGATCGACGCGCACGCCGAGTTGATCATCCAGCAGCACGGTGCTCGCGCGATGGGACATGTCATGCGCCGCATCGGCGATGACGACTGCGGGGACCTCCAGCCCTTTGGCTTTATGAACCGTCATCAACTGCACCGCGCCGCCTCCTGAGCCTGTCGAAGGATCCACCGGCGCTTCGCCTTCACGCACGCCGCTGTCTTCCAGCGTTTGCACGTAGTCCAGAAACTCGCCCAAACTGATCAGACGGCTGGCGTGCGCATCGGCCAGCAGCTTATCCACGTTGCGGCGCAGACGATGGCCGTGCGGCACGGCGCTCAACAACGCGCGATACTGCGTCAGATCGAGGAAACGTTTCAGCACTTCGGCAACGGAGACGCGACCGGCTAGATCGTGTAGTTCGGCGATGAGACCTCCGAGGTCCGCATAAACTTCGGAGGTTTTGATCGCTTCCCACAACGAGCGTGGTTGATCCGCAACCAGACCTCCGAGGTTTTCGCCCGCTTCACTATGTTGCGAGGCGGCCGGCAAAACCTCGGAGGTCTTGAAACGCAGGCGATACAGATCAGCATCGCTAAGACCGATCGCGGGCGAGCGCAGCAATCCGGCCAGGGCCAGATCGTCGGTCGGATCGTGGATGGCCGCCAGCGCGTTCAACACGTCGCGAATCTCCGGCCGATCATAGAAGCCGCGTCCCGCGATCGTGATGAAGGGAATGCCGGCGCGTTCCAGCGCGTCTTCGTACACGCTGAAGCCGCTGGTGGCGCGAAACAGCAAGGCCATGTCGCTCCACGCGAAATCTTCATCGCGGTGCAGAGTGTGCAGGCGTTGGGTCAGGGCTGTCGCGGCCGTTTCGCGTCCGTCCTCTGCCTTTTCGCCAACGCCGAGGTGAAACTCGACATAGGGTGCGCGGCGGGCTGGTTTTTCAGGCTGCTTGCGCTGCGCACGCAGTTCGGCAAAGGGCACTTCGTAGGGCCGTGCCGGATCGATTGATTCGCCGAGGACAGGCCGCAGCAGATCGTTGAGGTTCTGCACCAGCGCTTGATGCGCGCGGAAAGTTAGATCGAGATCGACGGTTAATCCGTTGACGGCCTGAACATCCGATTGCACTTGCCGAAACACGGCCACATCCGCGCCGCGGAATCGATACACGCTCTGCTTGGCATCACCGACGATGAATAACTCACCTACGCTCTGGCCGCCGGAGACGGCGCCGGGAGCATGTGAACGAAAGTCGGCCAGCGCATACACGATGTCACGCTGGCGCGCATTGGTGTCTTGAAATTCGTCGACGAGCACGGCCTGCACATCGCGCTGCCAGCGCTGGCGCACGATTGGCTGCGTCGTAAGCAGCTGCGCGGCGCGGCCTTCCAGATCGTCGAAGTCCAGCGCCTGTGAGTCATCTTTCAACTGTTGATACTCTTGCAGCACGCGGCTGTGCAGCAGGTTCAGTGCCGGCAGGGCGGCGGCCAGTTGTTGATCGAGCGCCCAACTGAGCGTGCCTGCTTTGCCGATCAACGGCGCGAGTTCGGCGTCGTACTGATCGCGCAGCGTCTTCATCGCATCGCGTGCGGCGGCGAGATCGGCTTCGGCCCTGTTGGCTTTTTGCCCTTGCGTGGAAGTGGCGGCGCGCAGTTGGGCCAGACCGGTGAAGACGGCATCCCAATCGGCTGCGGTCTGGGCCGCCGTGATGGCTTGCCAACACTCGAGCACGGCGCGGCGCGCGATCTCCAGTTTGTCGTCGGCTTTGCGTGATCGAATTTCTGACAACGTGCTTATGGCATCAAGCCACGGGGCTGTCAATCGATCGGCCAACCACTGCGTCAGCAGCGTTTCAACGTGCGTTGCGGCTTGCCAGGCCGGGGTGACATCGAGCCGTTTGGCGATCAACGTGGCGAGGATGTCGCGCAGGCCGCGCTCGGTGAACAGGGTGATGAGGGCCGCCGTGTCCGATTGGGTGATGGCCCAGCCCAGCGCGGCGTCAATCGACTGCGCCTGCCACGCCGCCGATTGACCTTCTTCCAGCACGACGAAGTTTGGATCGAGCGCGGCCTCGGCGGGGTGGGCGCGCAGGACTTCGGCGCACAGGCCGTGAATGGTGCCGATGCGGGCCGCGTCGAGTTCGGTGAAAGCGGTTTGCCAGAGTTCGATTGAAGATGTTTCGCTCAGACGGCGTTGAATCTCAGTGCGGATGCGCGTGCGCATTTCGCGCGCGGCCTTGTCGGTGAAGGTGATCGCAACGAGCGAACGCAGCGGGTGGCCCTGTTCCAGCAAATGCAGATAACGCCCGACCAGCACGCGCGTCTTGCCCGATCCCGCGCCGGCCGTTACGGCGATGGCGCGGCTGCGGCGCGTGGCCGCCTGCTTTTGATCGGGCGTGAATTTGAATTGGGCGAGAATCGAATCGGTAGCCACAGGCTAGATGCTGAGGAATCGGGATGTTAGCGGCTTGAAACAGTGGTGGTAAGCGCCGGGCCATCAAGGCGAAGAATGAGTTTGTTGAGCACGTTACGCCCCAGGATCAATTCGTCACCTACTTCATCGCCGACGACCTCGACGCCGGGCAATGTCAGATCGGCGATCTGGATGTCAAGCAAATAGAGATCAATCGAACGCCGTTCGCCCCACGCACTGCGCAAGAATCCGCTCTGAAATGGCCGCAGTGGCAGCGGGGCCAGAGCCGAAATCGGAACGATGGTAGCGTCGGCGCCGGTATCGATGATGGCGCGCCGCGGTCCGACGCGATCGCCGTCGGGCCAGCGCAGCACCCTGTCGACACTGGGCAAAGGCGGCGAATACG
>JAUQXD010000899.1 GCA_030834835.1 Thermoflexales bacterium
TCAGCAAACTCTATCCCACGCGCAGTCACACCGGCACCGCGCAGGGCGGTGTGGCTGCGCCGCTGGGCAATATGGAAGAGGACAACTGGGAATGGTACATGTACGACACGGTCAAGGGCGGCGACTATCTGGTCGATCAAGACGCCGCCGAGGTGCTGGCCAAAGAATCCAGCGAAGCCGTGATCGAATTGGAACACATGGGGCTGCCGTTCGATCGCACGCCCGACGGCAAGATCGAGCAGCGGCGCTTTGGCGGGCACACCCGCAACTTCGGTGAAGCGCCCGTGATGCGCTCGTGCAAGGCCGCTGACCGCACCGGCCACATGATCTTGCAGACGCTCTATCAGCAGTGCATCAAGCAGAACGTCAAGTTCTTCGACGAATATCAGGTCATCGATCTGATCGTCGAAGACAACGTCTGCAAGGGAGCGGTGGCCGTTCAGATTCTCACCGGCGAGATTCACGTCTTTCATTCCAAAGCCACGCTGCTGGCAGTAGGCGGCTTCGGGCGCGTGTGGTCGGTTACATCCAACGCGCACTCGCTGACGGGCGATACGGTGGCGACGGTATTGCGTCACAACCTGCCATTGGAAGACATGGAGTTCTTCCAATTCCATCCGACCGGCATTTATAAGATGGGCGTGCTGCTCTCGGAAGCGCTGCGCGGCGAAGGGGCGGTGTTCATCAACGACAAGGGCGAGCGCTTCATGGAACGCTACGCGCCCAACATGAAAGACCTGGCTTCGCGGGATGTGAGCAGCCGATCGATTTACCTGGAGATTCGCGAAGGGCGCGGCATCAACGGCAAGGACTACGTCTTCATCGATGCGACGCCGGAGACGATCAACCGATACAAGAGCGGCCCCGGTGGCAAGACCGTGACGGCCGAACATCTGGAACACGCCCTGCCCGACGTGTTTGAAATGGCCCGCGTCTATCTGGGCGTGGAGCCGCTGAAAGAAGGCATTCCCATTCAGCCCACAGCGCACTATGCGATGGGCGGCATCCCCACCGATCTCGACACCCGTGTATTGGCCGATGCGAACGGCGCGCTGGTGCAGGGCCTGTTCGCCGCGGGCGAGTGCGCGTGCGTCAGCGTCCACGGCGCGAATCGATTAGGCACCAACTCGCTGGTCGATCTGATCGTGTTCGGGCGACGCGGCGGCCGGGCGATGGCGGAGTACGTCAAACAGGCCGATTTTTCGCCGCTGCCCAAAGGTCCGGAAGCCTACACCCTGGCCGAACTCGATCGCATTCGCAACAGCACCGGCAAAGAGAAAGCGGGCACACTGCGCCTTGAAATGCAGAAGGTCATGATGGATCACGTGGGTGTGTTCCGCGAAGGCCCCACCATTCAGCAGGCGTTGGACAAAGTGCGCGAATTGCAGGCGCGCTACAAGCATATCACTATCGACGATCGCACGTCCAAGTTCAACACCGATCTGCTGGAAGCGTGGGAGTTGGGCTGCTTGCTGGATCTGGCGGAAGTGACGGCGCTCTCGGCGTTGAACCGCACCGAAAGCCGCGGCGCGCACTGGCGCGAGGACTTCCCCAAACGCGACGATGTGAACTGGCTGAAGCATACCTTCGCCACGCGCAAACCGAGCGGCGCACTCGAGATCACCTACAAGCCTGTCGTGCTCACGAAGTTCGAGCCGAAA
>JAUQXD010000900.1 GCA_030834835.1 Thermoflexales bacterium
CGGTTGATTCCGTTTCTGTTGATGATTGTGGGCTTCTTCCCGATTTCGTTTTCACTGGTCATCGCGCTGGAAGCATTTGTCGGCGAGCGCGAGCGTAAGAGCCTGGAGCCGCTGCTGGCGACGCCGCTGTCCAACGGGCAACTTTATACCGGCAAGATGCTCGCTTCGATGATCCCGTCGTTGATGGCTGCTTACCTGGGTGTGGGCGTGTATCTGCTGGGCCTGTTGATCTTTCGCGGCTGGACGCCCTCGCCGATTCTGTTGACACAGGTGCTGGCTTTGACGACGATGGAGGGCCTGGTGATGGTGTCAGGCGCGGTGGTTGTTTCGAGCCGTGCGACCAGTGTGCGAGCGGCGAACCTGCTGGCGTCCTTCATTATCATCCCGATGGCGCTGCTGGTGCAGGGGGTCAGCGTCATCATGTTCATGGCCATCTACGATGCGCTGTGGGGCATCGTGCTGGCGTTGATGGTGGTCAACGTGATCCTGATCCGCATGGGCTTGAGCCTGTTTAATCGGGAAGAACTGCTGGGGCGCGAGATCGATCAATTGAGCCTGCGCGGCACGGGGCGCAAGCTGCGACAATACTGGGCTACGGCCACCCTCGATGACGAGCCGCAGCGCTTTTCGATCGGGCGGATGTATCGACGGCATATTCCGGCGACCCTCAAGCGTCAGCGGAGCGCCGTACTGGCGGTCGGGGCAGCGATGGTCGTTGGGTTGAGTGTGGCGTGGGTGATCGGCAGTCAACTTTCCTTGCCCGAATCTGCACTGGCGTCGCTGCGCGGCGGCTTCTCAAACCTGTCGTTGGATTCCTTCAGCGGCGAGAATTTCGCCATGATTCTGCCGTCGGCCAAAGATAATGTTTTCCTGGCAATTTTTGAGAACAACGCACGGTCGTTACTGTTGGGCGGCGTGCTGAGCCTGTTTTCATTTGGTGCATTGGGCGTGGTGCTGCTGCTGGCCGCAATCGCGCCATTGGGCTTCATTGCACCCATCGTGGGCATGGCGGGCTTGAATCCGCTGCTGTTCGTCATGACGTTCATTGCGCCGCACGGCATCGTCGAACTGCCCGCGGCGCTCATCGCCACTGCGGCGGCTTTGCGAGTAGGGGCGTCACTGGTGCATCGCAATCCGCACCTGACATTGGGTGAGGGTTGGCTTCTGGCGATTGTGGACTTCGTGAAATTGTTTGTGTTTGTGGTGTTACCGTTGTTAGTGCTGGCGGCCTTCGCAGAAGCGTACGTGACGCCACAGATCGTGTGCCTGGTTTACGGTTGCCGTTGATTGCGGCTATTTGATCAAAAAGAGGAGTGCCCTGTGGACACTCCTCTTTTGTTTACGACGACGATTATTCACCGCGATACTGCGCGCTGTACTGCACGTAGCGAGCCGCCCCGTTTTTGATCGAAGCCACTTCCTCGTCGGATAACGATCGCACCACGCGGCCAGGCACACCCAGTACTATCGAGCGCGGCGGGATGACAGTATGCCCGGTGACGACTGTGCCTGCGCCCAAAATGCTGTCGCGTCCGATGCGCGCCCCGCTCAACACGATCGCGCCGATGCCGATCAAGACATCATCTTCGACCAGCGCGCCGTGCACGACAGCCCGATGTCCAATGGTGACCCCGGCGCCGATAGTGCACGGTTTGCCCGCATCGACGTGAATGACGGCGCCGTCCTGAACGTTCGTGCGTTCGCCGATCACTACCCGATCGGTATCGCCGCGAATGACAGCGTTGAACCACACGCTGCTCTGCG
>JAUQXD010000901.1 GCA_030834835.1 Thermoflexales bacterium
GCAAGTCAGCGCAGGTGATCGCGTCGTACAAGACTGGCCCGAACTGAGCCTGAAACCGGGCGAGGCGTGGGAAACCACGATCGGGCTGCAAAACGATCAAGTTGTCTCCGGATCAATCGTGGCCGAGCTGTACCGGCTGGATAATCCAACGACGATCTATCGCCATGTGCTGTTACGGCGCGGAGACTAACGAGCGAGGACCTGATGCGTCTGAGACTTCTACTGGTGAGTGATCACTATCCACCGTTTATTGGCGGGGCGCATCGGCAGACGCAGCTGCTGGCGCACGAGTTGCAGCGGCGCGGCCACGAAGTCAATGTAGCCACTGTCTGGAGCGGCGGTTTACCTGAAGTAGAAGATGATGCCGGTGTGCGCGTGTTCCGCTTGAAGCAGCTGCGCACCTGGCTGCCGGGGGCGGTTCGCGATCGCAAGCAGCGCCATCAGCCGCCTTTTCCCGATCCGATCACAATCATAGGGTTGCGCCGATTGATTCAACACTTCAAGCCCGACGTGGTTCACGCCTACGGCTGGTTCAGTTATTCCAGTGCGCTGGCATTGCTGGGTACCCATATTCCGCTGCTCATCTCGGCCCGTGACTATGGCTACAGCTGCGCCACGCGCACGCTGGTGTATCGCGGCGAGCAGACGTGCGATGGACCGGCTTTGCAAAAATGCCTGGGCTGTGCGGCGAATCTTTACGGTACGCCGAAAGGCTGGTGGGCCGCGTTGGGGGTCTTGCTGGGCCGTGCGCTGTTAAAGCGCAAAGTGCGCGGCGTCCACAGTATCAGTGCTTACGTGCAGGCCATCATGCGCCGTGACTTCCTGGGCAATCAAAAAACGAACGCGATTGCCGAGGCTATCATTCCCAGCTTTCGTGAGGATGATGCCGATCTGCACGTCACCGCGGATGCTCAAACTCAAAGCTATCTCGATCGGCTGGCGCTGATCCCTCGATCGAGCGTATTTTTGGCTTCCAAATTAGTGGGCAGCATCGAGCATCACCTGGATCAAATCTGATCCAATACTTGTCGATCGATTTCGCGCGGGCTGCGACCCGTGGACTGGCCGATGACTCGCTGATAGAACCGCTCGAACTGCGGCACGGCCACGCTGGCCGTAAACAAGCGGGATCGCTCCAGAGCGGCAGCGCCCAGGCGCTCGCGCAAGTTGGGCTGATCGATCAAGTCCGTCATCGCCTGCGTCAGCGCATCAATGTCGCCCGAAGGTATAAGCAAGCCCGTTTCACCCGGCACGATCATGTCGGCGTGCCCGCCCGGTGTCGTGCCAATCACAGCCTTGCCGCGGCTCATGCCCTCATACACCACACTGCCGAGCGGCTCCGGCCACAGCGATGGTATGACGCCGAAGAGACTGCGCTCCCAGATCGCCATGACTGTGCGATGCGGCACATTCTCCAGCACCGTCACACCCGATGGAAACTCGCGCGGTGAATCGGACTCGAAGGTGCCGATCAGGACCAGTGGCGGCGGCGAAGCCAGGCGCGCATAGGCGGCCAGCAGTTGGCTGACCCCTTTCACTCGTCGCAACGCGCCCACG